>DASQHK010000529.1:0-7870 GCA_035632135.1 Bryobacterales bacterium | reverse complement strand
TACACCACCACGGCCGTCTCGCTCTATGCCCCCAGCAACACGCCCACGCTGACCGATGGCGGCATTGTCAACGGCGCGAGCTTCGCGCCCGGCGGCCCGATCGCGTCCGGCGCCATTGTCAGCCTGTTTGGAACCAGGCTTGCCCCGCCCGGCTTCAAGCGCGAGGTGACACCCGCCGACCTCGATAAGATCACCGGCAAGCTGCCCATCGAGCTGAGCCGGACGGGCGCCGACTTTTTCGTGCCCAACGTGCCCAACCCCATCCCGGCCTACATGCTGTTTGTGAGCGATACGCAGTTGAACGTGCAAGTGCCGGCGCTGCCCGCCAACTATGTCGGGCCAGTACAAGCGCAGCCCGTCTTCAATCGCGGGCAGGGCGCCAACGAAGTGCGCGGCAACAAGGTCACCGTCCAGGTGCGGCCGATTTCGCCGGCGCTGTTCACCTTTCCCAACAGCAATAACGCCGCCGCGGTGACCCCCGGAGGCCAGCCCATCGGCCACCCCGGGCAATTCCCAAGCTCCATCCCCGCGCGGCCCGGCGACGTGGTCCAGGTCTACGGCACCGGATTCGGCGCGACCAATCCTCCGGTCGACCCGGGCTCGCTCGCTCCGGACGTGTCGGCGCCGCTGGTTTCGGGCGTGTCGGCGCAGATCGGCGGGCTGTTTCTGGCGCCCTCGGACATTTTGTACGCCGGCGTGGCGCCTACCTTCGCCGGCCTCTATCAGTTCAACCTGCGCGTGCCGGCCGCCGCGCCCAACGGCGATCTGCCCATCATCATCAGTGCGGGCTCCGTGCCGACGCAGCAGGGAGTTGTCCTGACCGTGCAGCAGTAGCGCGTTTAACCCCGGCGGTGATTCCCGCAGCTTCGCCGGGCTGGGCTCCTTCCACCAGCATCAGGACGATCAGTGGGAGAGAGGTAATAGAATCGCCGTATGGACACGTTTGCTTCCAGCGCCTATCATTACACCCGCCCACTGGGAAAGCTCCGCGACTCCGTTCCGGACTCTGGTGTTGATCCAAAATTACGGGTTTCCTGGGGTTGACATAGTACTAGTAGAACTAGTAGAATATGACAGTGCATGTTGCGGGTACGCTTATGACCAACAGCGCCAAAGCAGGATCAGCAAGTCCGGCTGCCGAGAACAAAGAATACATACGGATAGCTATAGCCGACGACCACCCCATCTTCCGGGACGGCTTGCGAAAACTACTGGCCCTGGAAGAGGACTTCAAGGTAGTTGCCGAGGCGCGGGATGGAAAGGAAGTACTGGAAATCCTGGAAAAGCAGGAGCCCGACATCCTGCTGCTGGACCTGAAAATGCCGGGCATTGACGGCCTCCAGACGCTGCAGAGGCTCCAGACTCAGAAGACCAAGACCAGGGTGATTGTCCTCACCGCTTCCGACGACGAGAATGAGTACGTGCAGGCGATGAAGTTTGGCACCTCGGGCATCGTGCTGAAGCAGACCGCCACCGAACTGCTGATCAAGAGCATCCGCAAGGTGCATGGCGGAGAAATCTGGCTCGATTCGCGCACCACGGCGGCGGTGATGAAGCAGTTTGCCTCCCCCAGCGACGCCGCGTCCAAGGACCGGGAGCGCTCCCCGCTCAGCCAGCGCGAGCGGGAGATCGTGGTGCTGGTGGCGCAGGGGTTCAAGAACAAAGAGATCGCCGAGCGGATGTTCATCAGCGAGCAGACCGTCAAGAACCACCTCCACAACATTTTCGACAAGCTTGGCGTCAGCGACCGCCTGGAACTGGCGCTCTACGCCATCCACAAGAACATCCGGCCCACGTAGGAATTACTGCGGCGTGTGCGGGAGTTCGCCCGCGCGAGCCCGCGGCTACTGGCCGGGGTCGACGAAGATGCGGACTTTATTGCTGGTCTTGTCGCCCGAGGCGATGGTCAGCTCGGCGGTGCCGGAGTTGAGAATCGATGGCAGCCCGGCGCGCACCATGTACACGCCAATGTAGCCGGCGGCGAGGGTGGAGGAGATCACTTTGAGCGGAGCGCCGTCCAGGTAGGCACTGACGGGCGCGATGGTGGCGGGAGGATTCTCGAGCGGGGCGGCGACGCCGGTGGGCCAATCCGGGCGAACGCGGCCCAGGCCCGTGGCCAGAATCAGAATCTCGCTGCCGGCCCGCGCCGGTCGCGTCGAATCGAGCAGCACGCCGCTGGCGGCGTCGAGCACCAGGGGCGTGCTGTCGCCGTCCAGGAAGATGGCGGGCGAAACCGCCTCCAGCGGGATCCCTACCCGCGTGGAGCCGCGCCGCGTTTCGAGAGCCAGGTCGAGCACCGGGCCGGTAGCCTCGAAGGGAACCTGAATCTGCGAATCGCTGGGGCCGGAAGCCAGTACGGGGGCGGTGAGATTGGCCGCGCGAGCGGCGCGCACGGGAGCCCCGATCACGGTGAGCAAGCCGCCCGGAGCCGCCGCGCGAGCCGTCAGGTCGGCCGCGTTCAGAACCTTCAGCGAGTCGGTGATGTCAGGGACCGTGGTCCCGAACACCCCGTAGCCGGCCACGGCGATGTAGAGGTTGCCGGTTACCGGGTTCAGACGCACGTCCTCAATCGGCGCTTTCGGGAAATTGCCGGTGAGTTCGGTCCAAGGCGTTGCGGGTCCCGGGTTGCGCAGATCGGCGCGCGTGTAGAACACGCCCGCTTCCGAGCCCAGATAGATGGAGCCCGTTTCCGCGTTCGCCGCCACGGCGCGCACGGGGGCGTCGGGCAGGTTGGCGGTCAGGTCATCCCAGAACGCGCCGCCGTTGGTGGTGCGAAACACGTGGCCGGACGCCGCGCCGCGGCCCCCTGCCACTGCCAGCGCCACGCGCGAATCCTGCGGGCTGACCCACACGCCGTTGACCGGAGCGCCGCCCGCCGCGAAACCCTGCATCGCCGCGCGCCAGGTCTGCCCGCCGTCGGAAGAAACCCACAGATGGCCGTCGCTGGTCCCGAGATAGAGACTCGGCTGCGAGTCGGAACCGGCGGCGAACGCGCTGATGTAATGCCGCGACGGATCATCGCAGGAGGTGGTCGCGCAGGCCGTCAAATCGGTGGTGAGAGGCGCGCCGTTGCGCCACACCCGGTACGAAAGCGCCCAGCCCGGCGGCGCCTCGAGCGGCCACGCCGAACGGCGCTGCTGATCGCCCGGGGGCAGGGCAGCAAGCGCCTGGAGCCAGCTTTCTGCACGCGGGTCGCGCGCCGGCTCCCACGCGCTGGAGGCGTTCAGCTCGGCCGGACCGATGCCGCGCAGGAAAACCCGCAGGCCGCCGCCATCGGAGAGCTGCCGGATTTTCATCTCCGGCAGATTGGGGAAGTCGTGGTTCAGGTCGCTCCAGGAGAGACCGCCATCCACCGAGCGCCACAGCCCGCGCGAGTTAGCCACCACGATGAGGTTGGGATCGAGCGGAGAAAATGCGATGGCTTTCTGCGATGGCCCGATCACCGAGCCCGCGCCGTCCGCGGTGAGGTTCACCCAACTGCGGCCCTGGTCGGTGGAGCGATACAGATCCCTTCCCAGGGCGAAGGTGTAGCGCGCATCATAGGGGTGCTGCTGGATGATCGCTTGCGGCTCCGGCAGCGAGGTTGCCGCCGGGTCCGCGCCACTCGAGTCTCGCGGTCCGCTCGCCTGGCGAAAGGCCTCTGCGCCGCCGGCAACCGGGACCCAGGTTTCGCCGAGGTCGGAAGTGGCCCACAGATCTCCGCGCGCTGTGAGGGCGAAGAGACGGGCGCCATCGGAAGAGAACGCTGCGTCGATCACGGCGCCGCTGGCCGGCCCGGCCAGTTGCAGGTCAATGGCGCGCGCGCCGGTCGCCTGCCAAGCCAGTTCGCGAGCAGGCAGATTCGCACTCGCGCCCTGCGCCCCGGCTGCCCACAAGCCGGCGGCCATGGCCATGCCCGCCAGTCTCCGCATTACCGCTTTCATCGGCATTTTGGGCCGGTTCCTCAGCGTCTCAGCCAAAAACCTCTTGCATCTGCTTCCCCAATTGCGATAGCCTCAGTGAGGCGGGGAAGGTGTGCGGTTGTGTACTTTGGACACAACGCCACAGCACCCCACACTGGAATCATAACCCAAAACCGCTCCTAAAATCGACAAAGATCTCGATTTTTCAACGGTTCAGAGGGTGTTACGGGGAACGGTTAGGCGATTGCTGAGCAACTTACATGCTCGTGTCCGGTGAACGAGATAGGCGCGGCGGTCGGAGCGGGAAAAGGCCCCGTTGGGCTGGAATCGGCCTGACGGTTCTTTTCGCTCTGGCTGTGTGCGCGCTGCCAACCGGCGCGGACGACTCGCTGACGGCAGCCAAGGTCGTGGCCGCGGACGGCCGGGTGTCCGTGGAACGTAACGGCGGGTTGTGGGCTTTGTTTCCCGGCAACGAGGTCCGCGTGGGCGAGCTGATCGTCACCGGCCCCGACGGCGTCGCCCGGCTGCAGATTTCCGACGGAAGCACCTTCGACGTTTACCCCAACTCGCGCGTGGTCTTCCGCTCCAATCCGGCCAATTTGCGAGAGCTGGTGGACGTCTTTCTCGGCAAGATCAAAGTTCATATTCAGACCTTCGGCGGCCGTCCTAATCCCTACCGCGTGCATTCGCCGACGGCGGTGATTTCGGTGCGGGGCACCATCTTCGAAGTGTCGGTGGATGCCGAGAACATCACCTGGGTCGGGGTGGACGAAGGGCTGGTTACCGTGGAGCACCGGCTGCTGCCCGGCAAAGCCGTGCCGCTGTCGCCCGGACAGAGCCTGCGCATTTTCCCGAATAATCCGCTGGCCGCCGCGGGCATCGATAAATCTGGAGCGGTGGCCCGCGTGACGGACGCGGCGCGGGAGGCGTTGTGGGTGTTGCGGACCATCCAGCCAGGTGGAGGTGCCGGCAAAGGCGCCGGCGCGCCCGGCGGAACGCCGCTGCCCGGCGACAAGGGCGCTCCACCGCCCCCGCCACCACCGCCGCCGCCCCCGCCGCCTCCCTCTTCGGGTCCGTAAGGCAGATGGCTCGAGACAACCCGCCCGAGCAGGAACGCGAAGAACCGGACCTCTATCCCTACGTTGACTTGAGGCGTGCCCGGCTGTGCCTGGATTGCGAGATGATTTTCGATGCTCCGCAATGCCCGGCGTGCACCAGCGAGAGCTTCGTTCCGGTCACACGCTGGATCCGGCCCACCGAGCGCCGTGCTGCGGAGCGCCCGGCCGCGGCCCCGCCGGCCCAAGCGGGCGCGCCGCCGCCGAAGAAGCCATTCCGATTCCTGAAAAAGTCGGTCTACCTCGGGCTGGGCGCGTACGGCGCCTGGAAAATGCTGTTTGATCCCAGCCGGCCCCGCCGCCGCAAGCTGCCGGAGCCGGAAGACGAAGAGTAACCGCCAGCCCCGCTCCACCGAGCGGCCAACAGGGGTAAGATATTTGGCATGCAACCGACGGGACGCAGAACCTTCCTGAAATCCGCTGCAGCGGCGATGGCCGCGCAGAGCGGCCGCGTGCTGGGGGCCAACGAGCAGATCCGGCTGGGCGCCATCGGCACCGGCGGGCGCTGCCACACGCTGATGCAGTACCTCAACAAGCAGGACAACAACCGGATTGTCGCGGTGTGCGACGTGTACGAGCCGCGGCGGCAGCAGGCGGCCGCCATGCAGAATCCGCCGGCGCAGACTTACACCGACTATCGCGCCGTGCTCGACCGCAAGGACATCGACGCCGTGGTCATCGCCGCGCCCGACCACTGGCACTCGCGAATGATGATCGACGCGGTCGAAGCGGGCAAAGACGTGTACCTGGAAAAACCGATCACGCACATGATCGAACAAGGCCCGCCCATGATCGCCGCCGTGCAGCGCACGGGCCGCATCGTGCAGACCGGCACGCAGCAGCGGAGCTGGGAGCACTATCAGAAAGGCCGGGAGATCGTGCGCAGCGGAAAGCTGGGCAAGATCACGATGGTCTACGCCTTTTGGTATCAGAACTACGCAGCGCGGCGGCGGCGAACGCGGCCGGCGACGGAGGTGAGCAAGCTCAACTGGAAAGCGTGGCTCGGCTCGGCGCCCGACCAGCCGTTCAACGAGAGCCGCTTCACCACCTGGCGCTGGTACTGGGATTTCGGTGGCGGCGCGCTCACCGATTTATTCACGCACTGGATCGACGTGATCCAGTGGTACATGGGCGAGGACGCGCCCAGCTCGGCGATGACCTCCGGCGATCACCGCTACTTCAAGCTGTGGGACTGCCCGGACACGATCTCCGCCTACTACGATTTTCCGGGCGATTATTCGGTGGTCTACAACGGGACCATGGCCAGCTCGATCGACTACGGCGGGATTGAGTTTCGCGGCAACAACGCGACGCTGAAGATCGACCGGCAGAAGCTGACCGTTTACTCGGAAGACGAGCCGCGGACGGATTATTCTCCGAGCCTGCCGCAGGCGGAGCTGACGATCCCATCCAAAGGCGATGGGACGATCGACCACTTGAAAAACTTCCTGGAATGCGTGCGGTCGCGGCGGCAGCCGAACGCGCCGGTGGAAATCGGCGTGGCGGCGGCGCGGACGCCGCACCTCGGCAACCTGTCGTTCCGCCAGCACCGCCGCGTCAGCTACAACGCGGAAACCGGACAGGTAGGTTGAAGGGCGGCGCAGCGGCCATCAGCCGGCCGCGGGGTCGGTGTCCGCGGTGGCGGCCGGCGCCTCCAGCATCTCTATATCGGGCAGCCCGGAGTCGGGACCGCGCTGCGCCTTGAGCAGGCGGCGCTCGACGCGACGCTCCGCTTTCTTGCGCTGCTTGTCCTGCCGCGCCAGCTCCCGTTGCCGTTTCTGGTAAGTCGTTTTTTGCTTGTTTGGCATAGGGACGCCTCACGAACGGCCAAGCTCGAAACTGGGAACGAACGCTACCAGCGCGGCTCGCGCGGCGGACGGCCGCCGCCACGATGGCCCCCGCGGCCGCGACGCTCGCCGAAGCCGCCGCCACCGCCTTGATGGCCGAAGCCGCCGCGCTCCACTTTCGGCCGGGCCTCGTTCACGTTGATCGAGCGGCCCTGGAATTCCTTGCCATTCAAAGAGGTGATGGCTTTTTGGCCGTCTTCCGACGACATTTCCACAAAACCAAAACCGCGCGGCTTGCCGGTATCGCGGTCGGTCATGATCTGGATGGACTGTACCTCGCCAAACGGCTCAAACAGGGCGCTCAGGTCGGCATCGGTGGCGCTGAAAGGCAGATTGCCTACGAAGATTCTCAAGATGTTCTCTCCAGGTCTTGCTGCCGGACTGTCAGCAAGAGAGACAGGCCATGAGCCGTGGCGATCGAAAGAACGCTGTCCACCACACTGCCAGGGGCGGATCTCTCGAAACCGTCGTGCACGATAGGCCGAGCCGAAACCAAGATTCCCTGCGGAAGGCTTGTTCCAGCTTGTCCGCCCCTTAGGATAGCACAACGAGGCGGCGCGTTTGTCAAGCCGGCCGCGGGACCGTGCCGGGGGCCGGCGCCCGGCCGCCCGATGCTCCTCCCCCCGCGTCCACGGCCGCATCCCGCACCCGCGCGTCGGCCAGGATGGCCAGGATGAAGCTTTGGCCCTGCAGGGCAGGCGAGGATTCGACCAGGCCATTCTGGAGGCGGTGAAAAATCTTCTCGAAAAACGTTTTCGGCACGGATTGCTTCCCGCTGCTGACCACGATGTAGGTCTTATGAAAACTGTAGGTGAAAGAAGATCCAGCGGACGTTGCGAACGCGGCCCCTTCCAACTGAGCGACCTTCTGCCATACTAGATCGAAGGCGGGATCCCGCATCACCCTGATCTTAGCAAATGGGCGAAAAGCTCCCGAGGTTTGCCGCGCGCGCGGGCTGGAATCTGGAGAAGAACCGGCTGGCGCAGCTCGGCGAGAGCCGCCGGCG
>DASQHK010000528.1:0-6643 GCA_035632135.1 Bryobacterales bacterium | reverse complement strand
CACGGCGGCGGGCGGCTTGGGCGGGGCGGAAGGAGTCGCGCCGGCGACGGGGTGGGCCTTGTCGTAGAGCGACACGATCTCGTCGGTGATGTTGACGGAGTTCACCGCGTAGAGCACCGGGCTTTGCGGAGCGGAAATATCGAGGATGATGGAGTAGCTTTTTTCCTTGGCGTATTTATCGATGATCCCCATCATCTTCTGGCCGATGGCGTTGATCAGCTTGCCCTCTTCCTGCTGGTAGTCGGCGGTGGCGTCATCGTTGTCGCGGCTGAGCGATTTGCTTTTCTGGTCGATCTCGCGGATGAGGTTGTTGCGAGCCTCCTCGCTCATGGTGTTGCGGCCCTTGTTGAGCTGCGCCTGCAGGTCTTCCAGCTCGCGCTTCTTTCTTTCCAGATCGCCCTGGCGGGGAGCGTATTTGTCCTGCAGATCTTTGGCCGTCTTCTGGCCCTCTTCGGTGCGGATGATGGCGTCCTGAATACTAATAATTCCTACGCGAGTCGGGGCGGCGGCGGACGCCGCCGGCGGCGCCTGCGCGGCCGCGGTTCCGGCAAGAGTGCATACCACTATTGCGATTACGGCTCTATTTCTCATCCAACGCCTCGGCTCCACAAGGGGATTCGTGCGACCCAGCGGCCATTGTAGCACAGGGTTTTCTCTGCGGCTGGGGCGATCGCGGCGGCGGCGGCATTTCAGAATGTCCGGCTGATGGTGAAGCGGAAGGTCTTGCGAGGCTCCGTGAACGGGACGGCCTGGCCGTAAAGCTGGATCGCGTTCAGGTATGTCACGTAGTTGGGGAACATCGACCGGTCAGCCACGATCGGCGGCTGGAGATTGGAGTTCAGCCGCAGCGGGTTATAAGCGTAGTAGATCCGGAAGGGCGCGTTGACCACCGGCAGCATCACCTGCAACTCGAGCCCCGTCGAAGCGCGAATCATCTCCGTCTGCGGGACGACCTGGATCCTCTTGACGAAGGCGCTCTGCGGGAACAGGCCGTTCAGCTCGTCGATGCGGCTCTGGTTCATGGTGAGCTGGCCCTTTTGCAGCACGCGGTTGGCCCCGATGTCGAGGAAGGGCGCGAGCGTGACCGGCCCGAAGATCGGGATGCGGTACTCGGCGTTGCTCACCAGGCGCGTGTCGCCGCCGGGGAAAATGAGCCGGTAGATAGGCGCCTGCGTGGTTACCGGGGTTTTCTGCTCGGCGCCGTTGACGATGATGGTTTGCTGCCGCGGGTTGCCGTTGTCGTTATAAACCTGGACGTTGGTCACGTCGGGAATGAAGGCGATGGGACTGATCTCGAAAAAGTCGAAGCCGCGGATGTCGTTCTCGCCCCCAATGTAGTAGCGCGTGAACGGCGGGGCCACCTTGCCACCGTAGCCGGTCAGGAACGATCCCAGGAAATGCACCCCGATCACGTTCCGCTTGTGGTTCACCGAGCGGAAGTACTTCGCTTCGACGATCGGCTGCAGATAATTCACGTTGCCGCCAATGAGGCTGGAGGCGATCTCGGTCGAGATGTAGAGGCTCTTGCCGGCGGTCGGCGTGATGGGGTGGTTGACCGTGTTGTAGAAGTAGTTGGGCACGATCTTGCTGGTCTTGATGCCGGAGAGCGAGTTCGGCCCGCCGACGCCCTGGAAATTCAGAAACTCGAAGTATTGCTTGGAGGCTCCGCTGAAGGGCGTGATGCGGGAATTGTCGAAGCCATAGGTCAGGCCGACGCGGGCGAATTGGTGCCGCAGCGGATAGCTGGCGAACACGGTCAAGCCCTTGCTGTCCTGGGCGAAGTTCTGGAGGTTGTCGGAGCCGAGCAGGTTGTAGTAAGGGATCAGGTTCTGGCCGCTGAGAATAGAGGCCTGCTGGGCCTGGTCGAAGCGATAGCTGCGCGTGTAAATGGTGAAGCCGGTCTGGATGGGCTTATCCATGAAATAGGGCTCGGTGAAGCCGAACAGCGCGGAGCGCTCGATGGTGCCAAGCTCGGTCGACAGGGTCAGGGTTTCGCCCAAGCCAAGGAAGTTGTTGGTCGAGTAATTGAAGCCGATGAAGCTGCCGGCGAAGCCGGACACGCCACCGGTCAGCCCGACCGAGTTCTTGCCGCGCTCTTTCACTTTCAGCGTCAGGTCGACCAGGCCGTCGCGGGTGTCGCGATCGATCTGGGCGGCCTCTTCGGCCTTCAGCGGCTCGAAGTAGCCGAGCTGGTTGAGGCGGAGAATGCTCAGGTCCCACAGCCGCGTGTTGAACATGTCGCCTTCGTCGAGCAGCAGCTCGCGGCGGATGACCTTGTCGCGGGTGGTGGTGTTGCCGGAAAAGTTGATGCGGCGGATGAAGAACTGCTTGCCCTCATCGACGCTCAGGCTGAGGTCGATCTTGGGAGGCTTCTCCTCTTCGCGGAACTCGAAATTGGGCTCGGCCACGAAGTCGATGTAGCCGAACTCGCCGTAGACCTTCTTCAGGTTGTCCATGCCCTTGCGCAGTTTGGAGACGTCGAAGATGGCCCCCTCCTGCATCTGGAAGTAGGGGCGCAGCACGGCTTCCGGGGTGCGGAAGAGCTTGACGTCGCTGAAGGTGATCTTGCCGACGTAGTAGAGCTTGCCTTCCTCGACGGGAACGCGGATGTCGGCGCGAATGCCGGGCTTGTTGGGCTTGAACAGCGGAATCTTGAAGCCCTTGCCGCCGACGTCGCGCATGGTGATCTTCTGGTCGCCCACCGTGGCGCGGAAGTAGCCTTTCTCCTGGTAGGCATTGCGGAGCCGCTCTTTGTCCTCTTCGAGCTTGCTCTGATCGTAGGTCTTGGAGAAGAGGTCCTCGAGGAAGATGGAGTGCGGGATGCCGATGGGCCGCAGGTTCTTCATGGCGCGAATGGCGGCGCGCTCCGACAGCACCGTGTTGCCCACCACCTCGATCTTGCCGACTTTCACCTTGGGCCCTTCGACAATGTTGAAGACCAGCTCGATGGAGGAAGGAGGGATCTGGTGGATCTCCGGGGTCACCTTGGCGTATTCGCGCCCGCGCTCGCCCAGCAGCTCTTTGAGCACTTCGGTGGCGCGGGCGACCTTGGTGGGGTCGTAGCGGGTTTCGACCGCCAGGCCGACCTTGCGCTCCTTGAACCGATCGAGGATGTCCGATACGGTGGCCGACTTGTTGCCCTCGTAGCGGATGGTGCGGATCATGCGCCGCTCCACCACCACGAAGCGCACCACCTTCCCCAGCTTGCCGTCTTCCACCTCCAGCCGCACGTCGTCAAAATAGCCGGTGTTCCAGATGAGCATGAAGTCGCGGCGAAGCTGGTCGGGATCGAACGGGTCGCCGACTTTGGAATAGAGCCGGCCGATCAGGGTGTCGCGGGGGATGCGGCGGTTACCGCGAAACTCGATGCGCTCGATGATGTCCTGGCGTGGCGCCGGGGCGGCAGCCTTGGGCGCGGCCGGGGCGGCGGGCGGCGCTTCCTTCTTTTCCTCAGGAACTGCTTCAAACGGGCTCTTGGGCGGAGGCGCGGGCTGCTGCGGCTGCGCATTCTTGGGCTGCCCGGCGGGCTTGGCTTCCGGAACCTCTTCAAACGGGGACTTCGGCTTCTGCGGCTGCTGCGGCGCGCCCGGCGCGGGCGCCGCCTTGGGCCCGGCCGCCGACTGCTGGCCCGCTTGCGCCCACGCGATCCCAAATGAGAGCAGGAAGACAAAAATGACTGCCGGCACGACCCGCGCTCGGGCCGGGCCCGCAGTCCGGTAAAACTGCATAGGAGGCGGAATCCTCTCTTCCCTCGTGTCTTAAGCTTTTTAACGTCCTTGCATCTTCTATGGTTACACAGCCAAGCCGCCAATGGGTAATTTTACAGGGCGGCGGGCGCGACCTCCGAAGAATGGTTCGCAAGCAGCGGGCCAGAGCATTACAGGCCGGTTTTTGGCGTATTTTGGCGCGGCGGCGTGTAGTTCTCCTTCCACAAGTGTGAGCCGCGCGCCACAGGTACTGGGGCTTACTTGAACCGCAGGTCGCACTCCCCGTGAGGGCCTTTGTAACGCAGATGAAAGTTCTTGACCTTCTGCTTGGGTTCGACCGGAAAGTAGAGGTACCCGGTGACCGGCTTGTACGTCTTGCCGAGGGGCAACTCTTTCTGCTGTAAGGCAGCGAGCAGCGGATCGGTCTTGGTGTGAGCGGCCGACACGGTGGCGTCGCCGCCGCCGCCGTCGGAGGGCCCGCTCGAACCAACGCCGCCGCCGCCCATGGGCGCTCCGATGCCAGGCCCGCCCGGATATCCGCCGGGGTAGCCGCCCGGATACCCGCCTGGATACCCGTATCCGCCCGGGTATCCCATGCCGATGCCGGCCTCCGAGTAGGTGCCGCCACCGCCGCCGCCCGTTGGCTTGAGAACCAGCACGGCCGTGCCGCCGATGCGCTCGGGGGCTTCGGCGGTGGAGTGCTCGTTGTCGCGCTCCGAGCGGAGCATAAAATCGTCGCGGGAGAGGGTCACCGGATAGCCGCCGCGCGGCGTCACGGTCAGCTCGACAATGGAGTACTGTCGCTGCAGGTCGGAACCAACCAGCTTCGTTTGGGCCTCCTTATCGAGGATCAGGCGGGCGGTGATCTCGACGTCTTCGGTCTTGCCCTCCACCGGGGCCGAAACCGGCTCAGGGTTCTTTGCCAGCGCCGCGCCGGCGGCAACGAGCGCGCTCGCGATCAGCCATGCCCGGATCTTCATGGACCACCTCGTCTGGGCTGATTATGGCACAAATCGGCGGCGAGGGAGGAGCGAGGCGTGAGCGGGTAGTGCGCTAGATTTAGCGCACTACCCGTGAGCGGCAAGGTTGCGCCGGACGAGGGGAAAAGCCGAAGTGCTACACTGGCAAAGTGATTTTGCACACCGTCCCCGGCCCCCGGACGCCCGAGCGCTCATGTTCCTCTCGGTCGTAATCCCTGCCTACAACGAAGAGCGGCGCCTTCCCAAAACCCTCGCCCGCGTGGTCGAGTACCTGGGCGGCCGCGGCGACGGGGGAGAAATCGTGGTGGTCAATGATGGCTCGCGCGACCGCACCGCTGAGGTGGCGCGGGCCTTTGCTGGCGCGCACGCCGCCTCGCCGGGCGGCTCGCGAGTGGCGGTGACGGTGCTCGAAAATCCCAGCAACTGCGGCAAGGGCTACTCGGTCCGCCATGGCATGCTGCAGGCACAGGGCGAATGGCTGCTGTTCAGCGACGCCGATCTTTCCAGTCCCATCGAGGAGTGTGACAAGCTGCTGGCCGCGGCCCAATCCGGCGGCTGCGACGTGGCCATCGGCTCCCGTGCTCTCGACCGCTCACTGATCGGCGTGCACCAATCGCCGTTCCGCGAAAACGCCGGACGCATTTTCAACGCCTGCATGCGCCTGGCGACCGGACTGCCTTTTCATGATACACAGTGCGGCTTCAAGCTGTTCCGCCGCGCCGCCGCGCAGCAGATCTTCGGCCGGCAGCGCCTGGAACGCTTCGGCTTCGACGTCGAGCTGCTCTATCTCGCCCGCAAGCTGGGCTTTCGCGCCGTCGAGGTGCCGGTGCGCTGGGATCATTCCGAGGGCACCAAGGTCAGCATGCTGGGCGATAGTGTGGACATGTTCTTCGATCTGTGGCGCGTGCGCCGCAACGACTGGAAGGGTCTTTACGATCACCCCGCAGCTCCGGCTGGCGAGGCTGGCCGTCCGGCCGCGTCGAGAGCCCAGCCTCACCCCGGTGAACCGGCCCCCATCAAACCCCACGTCGCCGGCCGCGCCAGTCCGCCAAAATCTTGACTTTCCCCGCCCGCTGTGCCATGTTAAGCATTTCCTTAGAGGTGCCAGGAAGGGAGCAAGTGGCCTGAGAGCAGGAATTTGCTGGCGTTTTACCCGCCTTCGTCCCGCGATATGGCTGAAGCCAGGAAGCAGGAGGTAAAGCTGGACAGCACCCTGGACAGCGTGGACGTTGCCGAGGAGCTGGTAAGGCATTTCGCCGAAGAGAACGGTTTTCCCGAGGACGATTGCCACCAAATCGGCATGGCCGTGCGTGAGAGCGTGGTCAATGCCGTAGTCCACGGCAACTGCTACAGCTCCCAGAAAAAGGTGACGCTGGCCTTGGAGGCCGGCCGAGACCGCCTCACCATCACTGTGCAGGACCAGGGGCTCGGCTTCGATCCCGAGGACGTTCCCGACCCGCTGGCCAGCGAGAACCTGCTGCGAAAATCGGGGCGCGGGTTGTTCCTGATTCGGGCGTTCATGGACGAGCTGCGCCTGCACCGGCTCGGCGCGGAAGGAATGGAAGTCATCATGATCAAGAATGCTTCTCCAACCACGAGCAAGGAGGACCGCAAGTGAGCATTAAAGCAAGTGCACGCCAGGTAGATGGAGTCACCATCGTTGACATCAGCGGACGCATCACTCTGGGCGAAGGCTCCAGCGCGCTGCGCGAGACGGTCAAGGACCTGCTTTCCAAGGGGCAGAAGAAGATTCTGCTGAACCTCGGAGATGTCAGTTACATCGACAGCTCGGGCATCGGGGAACTGGTTTCTAGCTTCACCTCGGTCAATAACCAGGGTGGCCAGCTCAAACTGCTGAACCTGCAGAAGAAGGTCCACGACCTGCTGCAGATCACCAAGCTATACACCGTTTTTGAAGTGCACACCGACGAGGCCGCCGCGGTTCGCAGCTACTAG
>DASQHK010000527.1:0-7657 GCA_035632135.1 Bryobacterales bacterium | reverse complement strand
TCCCGCTTCTTCAGAATTTTCTGCAAGGCGGCGATGGCGGTCTTCACCTCCGCGCGCTGCGGGTCTTCGAGGGCCGCCCGGCGGTTCAGCCGCGAAATCTCGCTGCGGTAGATGCTGACCTCGCGCGGGGCCACCACCCCGATCTTTACCTGGCCCCGGCTCACCTCCAGAATGCGCACCTCCACGTTTTCTCCCACCATGAACGACTCTCCCCGCTGGCGGCGGAAAACAAGCATGAGCGCAGGCTCTCAGACCTCGGACACCGAAGAGTAGGAACTCTCAAACTGGATGATCTGTTTGGCCGTCCAATTCTCAAGGTTGATGACGATCGGAGCGAACAGGTTGGCCGAGGGAGGCTTCGATCCGTCGCCGAGATTCAAGATCGCCACGCACAGGATGTTGATGCCGTCAACCGGCTCGCCGTTCAGCTTGAGCAGTTGGCGATCGTCGTCCCGGAGCCGCAACTCATAGTTTTGATCGATCCGCTGGATGGGCAGAACCGGGAAGCAGACCTTCGGCTCGATCAACGATGAGAGGAAGGCAATCGGAAGCAGCTCTTCATCCTGCAGCAGGACGAAGCGGGTGAGGTCTTCAAAGCCGGGCAAACCTTCGGGGAAGTGAACGACCCCTTTGGGCCACGAATCGTTTTCTGCCATCACGGAGGTAATCGGCAAAGCGGTGGCAGGGCCTGTAGGAGCGGGGCGTGATTGTGTGGCGCACGCCGCGGCGGGGATCTCAGCGCGGCCCGCCTTGCCGGTGCAGCTCGAGGGCCTCGATCAGATAAGCGGGCCGGTCTGGCTGGCCCAGCCACTGCATCGCTTTGCGGTCAGCCCATGAAAAAGGCACAAAGCCGTGCCGCTCGATCGAGTAGTCGCGCGAGACTTCGGCTTCGAAGTGACGGTTGAGCCCGCCCGGCGTCAGGTCGCGGCCGTAGCCCAGATACCAGACCAGGGCGGGGCGATGGTGGTGCAGCATGGCCAGCGCGCGGTCGAACGAGTCGCCGTCACCGAGAATCAGCACCGGGCGGGCGAGCCGCTCCGCATGCAGGGCATAGCCGGCGTTCGAAATCTGGCGGTCGAGCAGGATCAGGTTCGGCTCCCCGGCCGAAGCCTGCCGGAGTTCGCGGGCGATCTGCTCGAAATCGACCAGGTACCCCTTGTTGAGGAAGTCCTGCTTGCGGTAATAGCTCGACAGCGAGCCGGCCGCCACCAGCAGAATGCCGGCGTAGGTGAGCGCGCCGTGCCAGCGGCGCAGATCGAGGCCGCGCAGGAGAAACAGGAAATAGAACGGCAGCAGGAAAAGCAGCCGCGCGCCCACGAAGGCGAAGGTCACCCAGCTCGCCGCGCCGAGATAACCCACCATCGCCACCAGCAGGAATAAGACCGGAGGGTGCGCAGTGCGTTCCCAGGCCTTCCACAGCGCCCAGCCAATCAACGGCAGCAGCGCGGCGCCCGCCATCATGCCCCATGCCGGAATGCTTTCGCCGAAGTTGAAGGCCACGAAGGCGTAAGCGAGCTTCATGCCGTTCTCGATCAGAAAGTTGGAGCTTTCCCAATGCGGCCTGGCCTCGGCCACCACGGCGGAGGTGTGAACGAGCGTGCTGAGCCACGGCGCGTAAGCCAAGGCGATCAGCGCCAGGGCCTCCAGTTGCCGCCACTGGCGACGCCACAATCCCAGGACGGCCGCCCCGGCGACCACCGCCAGGCCCGGCAGGTAGTGGGTATACAACAGAGCGGCGGCGGCCAGGACGTAACGGGCCATCTTCCAGCGATCGGCCGGGTCGCGCAGCCAGTCCCGCGCCATGCGGATGGCAATCAGGGTCAGCAGCAGTTGCAGTGTGTAGGAGCGGGCCATGCGGGCGTAGAGAATCAGAAACGGCGAAAACACCCACAGCCCCAGAAACAGAGCCCGGGTCTCCCACGCCAGCGGCCGCAGCCAGAGCAGATCGAGCGCCAGCGTGGCGAGCAGGGCCACCGCCGCCGAAAGCGCTCGCGCCCGCTCAAGCGGCTCCCCCGGCAGAGGCAGCTTCAGCCAGCCTTTCACCAGGAAGTAATAGACGGGCGGGTGCACGTCTACCTGCAAGGCCGCGATGATTCTGGGAGGCGACTGCGCCGCGGTCTCCAGTGTGTAGCGCTCGTCGCCCCAGATCGGGAGCAGGTCGAGGTGGAACCCGAGCAGCAGGGCCTGCGCCAGCAGGGCGATCCACAGAAGGTGCCGTTTGAAGGGTTGCAAGCGGTCTCGCGGGTGCCGCGTCAGTCGGCGGTGGCGATGGAGCGGTCCTCGGCCACAGCCAGCGCATCATCGATGCTGGCCGCGTCGTGGACCATGGCGGCCAGCGCGGCCAGCACCGCGTCGGGGCGCTGGTGCTGCCACACGTTGCGTCCGAAGATCACCCCTTCGGCGCCGGCCGAGAGCGACTGATCCACCATCTCGAGCAGCGACCGGAGGCTCGAGTCGCGCATCGGCCCCCCGGCCACCATCACCGGCCGCCCGGTGGAAGCGACGATGCGCCGGAAACTTTCCTCGTCGCCCGCGTAGCGGGTCTTAATAATATCTGCGCCCATCTCGGCGCCGATGCGGGAGGCGAGCGCGATGTCGCCGCCGACGTCGGCGGGCAGAGCGGCCGTCCCCTGGCCGGTGAAATCGAGGTGGTTGGCGAGCATGCGGGCGCTCAGCATCTCGGCGATCAGCGGCATCCCCCAGCGGCGCGATTCTTCGGCCACCCGCCCGAGCTTGCGCAGCTCCACGCCTTCCTGCGGCCCGCCCACCGTGGCGTTGACGATAATGGCGTCGGCGCCCAGCTCGGTCGCGTGCGCCACCGAAATGAACTGCCGCATCGGCCCATTGCACTGCGTGCTCGTGCATCCGTCCACGCGCAGGATGACCGCGAGCTGGCCCAGTTCCGACGCCACCTGCTCCAGAACGCCCGGCGTCAGCAGCACCGCGTCCGCCTCCGATTGCGCGATCAGCTTGATCAGCGCCACGGGATCTTCGATCCCCTCGAGCGGGCCGGCCACCAGCCCGTGATCGAGTGGAACAATCAGGGCTCTGCCTTTGGACAACAAACGTCTCAACCGCACTTGCTTCCCAACCGACATAGCTGCACCTGCCAAGCTTCTATGGTACTGCTCGGAGCGGGGTCTGTTAACATCGAAATTTGCCGCATCGAAACTTGTCAACCCGGGGGCTCCGGCAGCCTCCGCTCTCTCGTATGAAACAGGCGTTTCTCGCAGCCTCCACACCGATCGGTCCGCGCTCGAATAAAAGCAAATGAAGGGCGTCATGACGCAGGGGCGGCCGACCATGCGGAAGCCCCCAGCCGAATCGGTCGAGGCAGAGATCGAGCAGATCGCGCTCCACACGGTCGGCATCATCGGCCACCTCGGCCCCGTCTCGGGCCACGGGATCGGAACCGGCGTGGCAGTCCGCTGGCGGCGTCGGCCGTTCCTCGTGACCGCCTATCACGTCATCGCCGACACGCCGCATTCCGACCATCTCTCGTTTCTGCATCGCGACCAGGGCGCCCCTGCAGCCCGCATCGAGGTGAAAGAGATCCACGCCGACGCCAAACGAGACTTGGCCGCGCTGCGCCTATCCGGCCCCCTTGCGAGCCGGCCCCGCATCCATTTCTATCCTCTGCGCGCCACCGTGCACACGCCGGACTTCGGCACTGAGGTGGTTCTGCTTGGCTATCTTCCTGATCGGAAGGGACTTACCGCTGTAGAACGAACCCACATCACCGGCCGCAGGCCGCACGCCGACTTCGACCCGCACTGGCATTTATTGGTTCCCTACCACTCGGCGGATGAGCGAGAGCCGCACGGGTTCAGCGGGGCGGGGGTTTGGTACACCGCCGGGCCCGATCGGCTGCGCCTCGCGGGCATTGTCACCCACTATTACCGCACCAGCCGCCTGCTGATGGCCCTGCGCGTGGAGCGCGTGGTCGAGTTTTTGGCGAATTTGTAGGGAGGACGGCGCTCAGGCGCGATTCTTGCAAAAAAGATCCATAGTTTTTTTTGCGGCTTGACATAAGCAAACTTGATTGGTTAGAGTTAAAAAGATTGGCGAGTGACGTCTTCTGCTACCGGGCTACCTCCTGACGTGAGTCGGGACCGGCCGGCAGCCGGCCCCGAGGCTACCTCAGCCCTGGTTGAGGTTGGCATGGGCCGTCCGCAGTAGTATTCCTCGCGATTGAGGGCTGGCCCACTGGGGTCGCCTTCACCATTCGTCGCCGATAAGGCCGCGCTTCCGGAATGGACAGCAGGCCGATAGGGCGGCGTGGTTTTCAACCTGAACCGAATTTTGTGGAGCCCGCTCCTGCGCGGCAATTGTGCGCGGGGAAAGGCCGTGCGGGACGAGGGTAATGCGTGCCGACATTTAATCAACTGGTGCGGCGGGGCCGCCGGCCCCCTCATTGGAAAACAGCGAGCCCGGCGCTCGAGAGCTGTCCGCAGAAGCGCGGCGTGTGTACGCGCGTCTACACCTCGACGCCGAAGAAGCCGAACTCCGCCCTGCGCAAGGTCGCGCGCGTGCGGCTCACCAACGGCATCGAGGTCACCACCTACATCCCCGGCGTCGGCCACAACCTGCAGGAGCACTCCATCGTGCTGATCCGCGGCGGCCGCGTGAAAGACCTCCCCGGCGTCCGCTACCACGTGATTCGCGGCACGCTCGATACAGCGGGCGTCTCCGACCGCAAGCAGGGGCGCAGTAAGTACGGGGCCAAGAGGCCCAAAGCTTAGAGGCGACCGATGCCACGCAAAGGAAATATCGAGCGACGCGACGTCTTGGCCGACCCGGTCTACAACTCCACGCTGGTCGAGAAGTTCATCTGCTCCATGATGTGGGACGGCAAGAAGTCGACCGCGCAGAAGATCTTCTACCACAGCATGAAGCAGTTGCAGGAGCGGGCCAACGACGATCCGCTCAAGGTGTTCAAGAAGGCGGTGGAAAACTGCAAGCCCGTGCTGGAGGTCAAGACGCGGCGCGTCGGCGGCGCCAACTACCAGGTGCCGGTCGAGGTGCCGCAGAACCGGCGCACCAGCCTGGCGATTCGCTGGCTCATCACCTACGCCCGCTCGCGGCCCGAAAAGGGCATGCCCGAAAAGCTCACCGCCGAGCTGCTCGACGCCGCCAACAACCGCGGCGGAGCGATGAAGAAAAAGGACGACACGCACCGCATGGCCGAGGCCAACAAGGCCTTCGCCCATTACCGCTGGTGAAGCAGCAATGGCTCGTACCGTAGCACTCTCGCAATACCGGAATATCGGCATCATGGCCCACATCGATGCCGGTAAGACGACCACCACGGAGCGCATCCTCTATTACACGGGGCGCACGCACCGGCTGGGCGAGGTGCATGAAGGCACGGCCATCATGGACTACATGGAGCAGGAGCAGGAGCGCGGCATCACCATCACCTCCGCCGCCACCACCTGCGAGTGGCGCGACTGCCGGATCAACATCATCGACACGCCCGGCCACGTTGATTTCACCGCCGAGGTCGAGCGCAGCCTGCGCGTGCTCGACGGCGCGGTGGCCGTGTTCGACGCCGTGGCGGGCGTGCAGCCGCAATCCGAAACCGTGTGGCGGCAGGCCGATAAATACTCGGTCCCGCGCATCTGCTTCATCAATAAAATGGACCGCGTCGGCGCCGACTTCGAGCACTCCATTCAGACCATCCGCGCGCGCCTCAAGGCCAACCCGGTGGCCATCCAGTATCCGGTGGGCAGCGAGGAGCGCTTCAAGGGCCTGGTCGATCTGGTCGAGATGAAGGCCGTGTTCTGGCGCGACGAGACCCTGGGTGCGGAGTTCGACGTCGAGGAGATCCCCGGCGACCTGAAAGACACCTGCCGGCGCTATCGCGAGATGCTGGTCGAAGGCGTGGCCGAGCAGGACGAGAAGCTGTTCGAGAAATTCGTTCACGGCGAGCCGATCAGCAACGACGATCTGCGCGCCGGGCTGCGCCGCGCCACCATCGCCATGAAGCTGTTCCCGGTGATCTGCGGCTCGGCGTTCAAGAACAAGGGCGTGCAGCCGCTGCTCGACGCGGTAGTCGACTATCTGCCTTCCCCGCTCGACATTCCTCCCATCAAAGGCACCAGCCTCGACGGCAAGCAGATGCTCGAGCGCCGCGCCGACGACGGCGAGCCTTTCGCCGCCCTGGTCTTCAAGATCATGACCGACCCCTTCGTCGGCCAGCTCGCCTTTATGCGCGTGTACTCCGGCGTGCTCCAGAGCGGCGACGGCGTTTACAACGTCGCCAAGCAGCGCACCGAGCGCATCGGCCGGCTGCTGCGCATGCACGCCGACAAGCGCGAGGAGATCGAGGAAGCGCGGGCGGGCGATATCGCCGCGGTCGTGGGATTAAAAACCGTTCAGACCGGCGACACCGTCTGCGACGAGAACCATCCGGTCATTCTCGAATCGATCGAGTTTCCGACCCCGGTCATTTCCGTCGCCGTCGAGCCCAAGACCCGCGCCGACCAGCAGAAGCTGGGCATGGCGCTGGCGAAGCTGGCGCAGGAAGATCCCACCTTCAAGGTTTCCACCGACCCCGAAACTAATCAAACCATCATCAGCGGCATGGGCGAGCTGCACCTGGAGATCATCATCGACCGCATGATGCGCGAGCACTCCGTCGCCGCCAACGTGGGCAAGCCGCAAGTCGCCTATCGCGAAACCATCCGCAAAGCCAGCTCGGCCGAAGGACGCTTCGTGCGGCAGACCGGCGGCCGCGGCCAGTATGGCCATGTCAAGATCACCATCGAGCCGCTGCCGCCGGGCTCGGGCTTCGAGTTTGTCAACGACATCGTGGGCGGCGCGATCCCCAAGGAATTCATCAAGCCGGTCGAAGCGGGCATCCGCGAGGCGCTCGAAGGCGGCATTCTCGCCGGCTACGAGATGGTGGATGTGAAGGCCGTCCTCTACGACGGCAGCTACCACGAAGTGGATAGTTCCGAGATTGCGTTCAAGATCGCCGGCTCGCTGGCGGTGAAGGAAGCCGCGCGCAAGGCCCACCCGGTGCTGCTCGAGCCGGTGATGAGCGTCGAGATCGTCGTTCCGGAGGAGTACATGGGCGACGTGATCGGCGACATCAACTCCCGGCGCGGACGCGTCGAGGGCATGGAGCAGCGCGGCGGCTCGCAGATCATCCGGACCATGGTGCCGCTGGCGGAGATGTTCGGTTATGCCACCGACATCCGCTCCCGCACCCAGGGCCGCGGCAGCTACACCATGCATTTCGCGCGCTATGAAGAGGCGCCGGCGCCGGTTGCCGAGGAGATCATCAACAGGGTGCAGGGCAAGGTCGTGAGGAGCTAGGAGAGAGCGCAAAATGGCCAAGGAGAAATTCGATCGCAGCAAGCCACACGTGAATGTCGGCACGATCGGGCACATCGACCACGGCAAGACGACTTTGACGGCGGCGATCACCAAAGTGCTGGGGAAGAAGGATCCCAAGATCCAGTTTCGGTCGTTCGACTCGATCGACAACGCGCCGGAGGAGAAGGCGCGGGGGATCACCATCGCGGTGGCGCACGTGGAGTACTCGACCGCCAAGCGGCACTACGCGCACGTGGACTGCCCCGGGCACGCCGACTACATCAAGAACATGATCACCGGGGCGGCGCAGATGGATGGAGCGATCCTGGTGGTG
>DASQHK010000526.1:0-3297 GCA_035632135.1 Bryobacterales bacterium | reverse complement strand
TTCACCAGCGCGTTGGAGTCGTAAGTGCGGCCGCGCGAGACGGCGACGAAGTAGGAGTTCTTCTTCATCATGCCGAACTCGGCCGCGCCCATCATGCCGCGCGTCTGCTGGGTGAGCGGGGCGGACATGAAGACCACGTCGGCCTCGGGCAGCACTTCGTGGAGCTGGTCGGGCTTGACGATGCGCTCGACGACGTTGGTGATCGGGATGTCCTTCGGGTCCACGGCCAGGACCCTCATGCCGAAGGCGTGGGCGCGCTGCGCGATCTGCGTGCCGATGCCGCCCAGGCCGATGATGAGGGCGGTCTTATTCATCAGCTCGATGGGGTGGATCTTGCCGCGGGACCACTCTTCGCGGACCTGGTAGGGCATGGCCTCGTCGATGCGGCGGGTGAGCGAGAGCAGCAGCGCCATGGCGTGGTCGGAGATTTCCGGCCCTTGGATGATCTTGCAGTTGGTGAGGGTGATGTTGCTGTTGATGAACTCCGGGAACATGTAGTTTTCGACACCGGCGCTGTAAATCTGCACCCACTGGAGATGCTTCGCGGCGTGGAGCAGGGCGGGGTTGATGGTACCGAAAATGGCGTCCGCATCGACGATCTCGCGCAGAGCGTCTTGCTGGGAGCGCGCCTCGACGACCGTCAGGCCCGGTGCGGCGGATTGGAATTCTCCGATCACTTCAGGACCCATGTTCTCCGGCCCCAGGCCGGTAACCACGATTTTCCTGTTCTGGCCGGCCGCGGCCGAAGCCAGCAGCAGCGTGCACACAAAGACAGCGGATCGCGTTCTCATGTTGCCTCCGTGAGACCAAAACGGTAGCAAAACGGGCCGGCGCGAGCAACCGCGGGCGGACGCGCGCGGCGCCAGGCGGGCAGGCAACCCTCGTCTTTGTGAGAGGCGGTTACCTGCCTCCGGGAGCCGGCGGCTTCGGCGTCATCAGGGGCCCCGGCTTTGGCGCCACGGCCTCCGGCGGGTTGAAGAAGCTTTCGTTGTCGTACGTGATCTTGATGGACTTGGTGATGCCGTCGAGTTCTTCGCGCAGCTTGGCGCTTCGAACGGCCTGGTTGAGCGTGGGCTCGACCTCCTCGAAGGGAGCGGTGCGCGTGCTCTCCAGCTTGAAAATGTAGAAGCCCGCCGGCTGGCGGACAGGGTCGCTGACCTCGCCCGGCTTGAGAGCGAAGATCACCTGTTTCAACTCGGCCGGGACGGCGGTCGATCCTCTCTTCACAGGACCAAGGTCGCCGCCCTTTTCGGCAGTGGCCGTGTCGTCGGAATTTTCTTTGGCCAGCTTGGCGAAATCCGCGCTCTTCTTCAACTCGCCCGCCAGGCTTTCGGCCTTGGCTTTGGCCTCCACCTCGGTCAGCAGCTTTTTCCCGTTGGGCCCGGCGGCGCCGGGCTTGCCGGCATTGGGAGAGAAGGCGACGTAGATGGTCCGCACGTGCGCTTCCTCGTAGTCGGCCTTGTGCTCTTCGTAGTAGCGCCGGAACTCGTCCCGGCTGGGCTTGATCTGAGAGTCCATGTGCTGGAGATAGGCCTGGGCCAGGAAGTTCATGCGGAGAAACTCGAGCTGGCTGCGGTAAGGCTCCTGCTCGCCGATCTTAGACTGCTCGGCCAGCTTCGACATGACCCGCAGCTCGGCGTAACTTCGCAAGAAGGCTTTGTCGTTCATGCGGTTGGCCACCTGCTGAAACTGGGGCGGCAGACCCTCGCGAAGCTGCTTGATCCGCGCCGGAGTGATCTTCTCGCCCTCGATGGTGGCGACCACGTCGTCAGGCCCGGCCTGGTGCGTCGCGGCCGCTGGCGAATGCGGCGCCGTCTTTTGCTGCGCGGTCAGCAGCACGGCCCCCGCAGCGATCGAGAGCGCGGCTAAACTGAAGATTCTGAGTTTCAGCATGGAGTCTTATAATTCTCCTGAAAATTTTATCGAGCTTTGGCGATTTTAGCACAGCGGATGCGGAGGCCGCCTCGTCGCGACCGCTCTGCTATGCTCATCAACGATGGCCGAGTTATCCGCCGCCTCCGAAAAGCGCCGCGTGGCGCTGCATTCCGTTCTGGGCGCTGTTGGCATCACCGTTCTCAAGCTGCTGACGGGTCTCGCGACCGGCAGCCTGGGAATCCTGTCGGAAGCGGCACATTCGGGGCTCGATCTGATCGCCGCCGGGATCACTTTTTTTTCCATCCGCGTTTCGGACAAGCCAGCCGACCGGGATCATCTTTACGGCCATCAGAAGGTCGAGAATTTTTCGGCGTTCCTCGAAATCGGGGTGCTGCTGCTGACCTGTTTTTGGATCATCTACGAAGCGGGGCGGCGGCTGCTGGGCCATCCGAAGCAGGTGGAGGCCAGCGCGGCGGCGTTTGGAGTGATGATCGCTTCGATAGCCGTCGATTTTCTGCGGTCGCGGGCGCTGCACAAGGCGGCCCGCAAACACAACAGCCCGGCGCTGGAGGCAGACGCGCTGCATTTTTCCACGGACATCTGGTCGTCGAGCGTGGTCATTCTGGGACTGACGCTGGTGCGCCTGGGCGATCACTACCAGCAGCCGTACTTGCAGAGGGCCGATCCACTGGCGGCGCTGGGCGTGGCGGCGATCATTATCGTGATCAGCGTGCGGCTGGCGCGCCGGTCGATCGAGGCGCTGCTCGATGCGGCGCCGGCGGGCCTGGCCGAGCGCATCGAGAAAACGCTGCGGGAGGTGAAGGGCGTGACGGCCATCGACCGCGTCCGCACGCGCCACGCCGGCAACCAGTATTTCGTGGACGCCAACATCGCGGTGGAGCGCGGCGCGCCGTTCGAGCATGCGAAATCCATTTCCGATGCGGCCCGCGCGGCCATCGGCAGGCTGCTGCCCGGCGCCGATGTCATGATTCATACCGAGCCGCGGGCCGCCGGCATGGAGAGCCTGTTCGACACGGTCAAGCTGGTGGCGGCGCGGCGGCGCTTGGCGGTGCACGACCTCACGGCCTACGGCACCGACGCCGGGGTCCTGCTCGAATTTCATCTGGAGGTCGGCGAGACCCTGACCCTGGAGGCGGCCCACCAGCTCGTTTCCGACCTGGAGGCCGAGATCCAGCGCGAAGCCCCGCAAGTGACCGCCATCACGACGCACATCGAAAACGAGGGCGCCCAGGTGCGCCGCAGCCTGCTGATCCCGGAAGAGGTTTCGGCGTGGCAGGAGCCGCTGCTGGAGGTGGCGCGCAGCTTTCCGGAAGTGCTCGATTGCCACCAGATCAGCGTGTTCGGACCCTACGATCGTCCGTCCATCTCCTGCCACTGCGTGTTTCGCGGGGAAATGCCCAT
>DASQHK010000525.1:0-3612 GCA_035632135.1 Bryobacterales bacterium | reverse complement strand
TCCGTGCAGCCCTGCGACGACTTTTACCAATACGTCTGCGGCCCTTGGATGGCCGCCAATCCCATCCCGCCCGACCAAGCCACCTGGAGCCGCTTCGACGAGTTACGCGAGCACAATCGCTCCGTCCTGCGCGACATCCTGGAGCAGGCCTCGGCGAACAATCGCAGCCGCCTGCCCGTGGAGCGGGAGATCGGCGACTTCTACGCGTCGTGCATGGACGAATCCGCCATCGACTCGAAGGGCATCGCTGCGCTTAAACCGGAAATCGACCGCATCGACGCGCTGGCCTCGAAATCCGCCCTCGTGGAGCAGGTCGCGCATCTCCACTCCCTTGGCGTCCACGTCCTGTTCCAGTTCGACTCCACGCAGGATTTCAAGAACTCGAGCGAGGTCATCGCGGAGGCCGACCAGGGCGGACTTGGCCTTCCCGAACGCGACTATTACTTCAAGCAAGACGCCAAATCGGTTGAAATCCGTGAAAAATACGTGGCTCATGTGCAGAAAATGTTCGAGCTGCTCGGCCGCCCGCCCCAACAGGCGGCGGCCGCCGCCAAGGTCGTGATGCAGATCGAAACCGCCCTGGCCAAAGGCTCGCTCGACCGCGTTTCCCGCCGCGATCCAGCCAAACTCTATCACCGCTGGCCCGAGCAGCGGCTCACCTCGCTCACACCCTCTTTCGCCTGGCCGAAATACCTCGAAGGCGTCCACGCGCCAGCCATCCAGGACGTCAACGTCGCGGTTCCGGACTTCTTCCAGGAAATGCAGGCGCTGATCGACGCGACCTCGCTCGATAACTGGAAAGCATACCTCACCTGGCATCTTGTCCACGAAGAGGCCCCGCTGCTGCCGGCTGCTTTCGTCAGCGAAGACTTCAATTTTTTCAGCAAGACTCTCCGGGGGGCCAAGGAGCTGCGCCCGCGGTGGAAGCGCTGCGTTGATTTCACCGACGCGGAGCTTGGCGAGGCGCTCGGCCAGGAATACGTGAAGCGCGCCTTTCCCCCTGAAGCCAAGCAGCGCACGCTTAAGACGGTGCACGAGCTGGAGATCGCCCTCGGCCGCGATATCTCCCAGCTCGACTGGATGACCCCGGCCACCAAAAAGCAGGCGCTGCTCAAGCTGCACGCCATCGCCAACAAAATCGGCTATCCGGACAAGTGGCGCGACTACTCGAGCGTTCGCATCGTTCGCGGCGACGCTCTGGGCAACATCATGCGCGCCGACGCCTTCGAGTTTCACCGCCAGCTCGAGAAAATCGGCAAGCCCGTGAACCGCTCCGAGTGGCTCATGACTCCATCTACTGTAAATGCCTACTACGACGCCCAAATGAACAACGTCAACTTTCCCGCCGGGATCCTCCAGCCGCCCTTCTTCTACAGCAAGGCCGACGACGCGGTGAACTTTGGCGGCATCGGCGCGGTGATCGGCCACGAGCTTACCCACGGCTTCGACGACGAGGGCCGCCAGTTCGACGCGCAAGGCAACCTCCGCGACTGGTGGACCCTGCAGGATGGCAAGGAATTCGAGAAGCGCGCTGCCTGCGTCGCCGACGAGTACTCCCAGTTCACCCCGGTGGACGACGCTCGCATCAACGGCAAGCTGACGCTGGGCGAAAATACGGCCGACAACGGCGGTCTTCGCATCGCTTACATGGCCCTGCTCTCGTCGCTGGCCGGCAAGGAGCCTGCCCGGATCGACGGCTTCACTCCCGAGCAGCGCCTCTTCCTCAACTGGGGAGCCGTGTGGTGCACCAACATGACCGACCAGTATGCGCGCCTGATGGTCAACACGAATCCGCACTCGCCGGGCCGCTTCCGCGTCAACGGCGTGGTGTCTAACATGCCCGAGTTTCAGAAAGCGTTCGCCTGCAAGGCCGGCCAGCCCATGGCGCCCAAGAACCGCTGCCACGTGTGGTGAGCGCCATGGCCGAACCTCTCCGCCAGCTTTCCCGCCGCCGCTTCGCCGCCGGCTTCGGCGCCGCTCTCGGCGGGGGCCTGGTTCGCGCGGCCCGCTCCGATCGCCCCAATATCGTGTTCATCTGCTCGGACCAGCACAGCGGCCGCGTCCTCGGCTGCAACGGCCATCGGGAAGTGCGCACGCCTCATCTCGATCGCCTGGCATCGCTCGGCATGAATTTTCGCAATGCCTACTGCGGCAGCCCTGTCTGCGTCCCCTCCCGTGCCGGCTTCATGACCGGCATGTATCCGTCGGACGTAGGCTCCTACTGCAACAGCACGCCGTTCGACGGCCGCGTTCCCACCTGGGGTAATCGCCTTCGCGCCGCCGGCTACGACTGCTGGGCCACCGGCAAGCTGGACCTTGAAGCCGGCAAGGATTACGGCGGAGCAGTTCATCGCCGAGGTCGCCCCGCGCGTGGGCAAGGGACAAGCCCGCGCTTTGGTCAGCAAATATTATCAGTAGGCTAGCCACACCCGAGCGACACAACGGTCGCGGTTTCCTATGAAAGAGATCCCGCCTGCTACGGCTCGAACGGCCAGGGGGAGCCGGCGGTCTTGCCGCCGTCGACGAACAGGACCTGGCCGGTAATGTAGTCGGCGGCGGGCGATGCCAGGAAAATGGCGGCGCCGGCGATGTCGGCGGGCGTGCCGACGCGGGGATTGGCTTGCGTCGCCTTGAGCCAGGCGAGCATGTCATCGCGCTGCCACATCTGGCGGTTCAGGTCCGTCGCGATGAAGCCGGGGGCGATGACGTTGACCTGAATGTTGTAGGGCGCCCACTCGACGGCAAGCACCTTGGAGAGCTGGCCGAGGCCGCCCTTGGTGATGGCGTAGACGGTCAGGTACGGGAAGCCGATGGCGGTGGTGAGGCTTCCGATGTTGATGATCTTGCCCTTCTTGCGCTGCTTCATGGCAGCGCCCACCAGTTGCGTAATGTGAAACAGGCCGGTGAGGTTGGTGGCGAGGATGTGCTCGTATTCCTCGGGGGTGTAATCCTCGGCGCGCTTGCGGATGTTGGTGCCGGAGACGTTGACCAGGATGTCGATGCGGCCGCGGTCTTTCAGCACCTGCTCGACGGCGGCGGAGGCGGAGGCGCGGTCGGTGACGTCGAGGCCGACGGCGGAAGCTGCACCGCCACGGGCGCGGATGCCGCCGGCAAGCGATTCGAGCTTGGGGAGGCTGCGCGCGGCCAGCACAACGTGGGCGCCGGCGTCGGCCAGGCCTTCGGCGATGGCGGCGCCGATGCCGCGGCTCGCGCCGACCACCAACGCGACCTGGTCCGCGAGAGAGAAGTGCTTTTCGAGGTTCATGCGCTTGTGGCCGAGAAAGATGGGGCGAGCAGCAGCTCTTCCATGCGGTAGAGGTGCAGGTTGTCGTGGAGCGCGGCGTGGCGGAACATAACGTAGATGGTGTAGGGGGCGTACTCGGGATGGCGGGCGGGGCGCTGCCACTCGGCCGCGTTGAGGCGGCGCAGGCGCGGGACCAGCGCGCGGCGGGCGGCCTCGAAGCGGGCGAGCGTCGCATCGAGGTCCATGGCGAGCAGGTCGGGGTGGCCGGGCTCATCCGGCAGGTAGGGCTTAATAATAGGGTTATCTTCGTTGAGTATGGATGCCAGGCGCTCTTCAAATAAGTCCTGCGCCAGGCCGAGGTGGCAGGC
>DASQHK010000524.1:0-11426 GCA_035632135.1 Bryobacterales bacterium | reverse complement strand
CGCGGTGCGGGTGCTGCATGGTCTGGGAGCGGAGGTGTTCGGCCTGGCCGTTTGCGGCGGCGAAACCGGCCAGCGATTTGCCGCGCTGCTCGCGGAGTCGTCCTTGCCGGTAGAGCTGATACCCATACGGAACGCGATTCGCCGCAATCTCACCATCAGCGATTTGCAGGGCCTGACCATCAAACTGGACGAAGCGGGCCCCGCAATCAGCCCGGAAGAGGAAAAAAAGATCGAGGCGGCGGCGCACGAAAAGCTCGCCGGGGCCTCCTGGCTGCTGTTGTGCGGAAGCTTGCCGCCGGGCATCAGCCCTGATTTCTACGGCCGCCTCATCAAGCTCGCCCAGAAGAAAAACGTCAAGACGCTGCTCGATACCGGCGGCGAAGCGCTGCGCTTGGGCCTGAAGGCCGGCCCCACCATGGTCAAGCCCAACCGGCCGGAGGCCGAGCGCCTGCTCAACCGCGCGCTGCTCACCCGCCAGCAGTCGGTCGAAGCCCTGCAGGAAATCGCGCGCATGGGGCCGCAAAGCGTGGTGCTTTCGCTCGGCAGCGAAGGGGCCATGGGGGTGGCGGGCAACGGCGTCTACCGCGCCTTTGCGCCCGAGATCCGCCAGGCTTTCCCCATCGGCTCGGGTGACGCGCTGGCCGCCACCTGCGTCTGGGCCCTGTCGGAAGAGCAGTCCTTCCCGGATGCGCTGCGCTGGGGGGTTGCGGCCGGGACCGCCGCGGCGGCCACGCCGGGCACGTCCTTTGCTTCACTCACCGAGACGCAGCGGATGCGGGAGCGGGTGCGCGTGGAAGAGATTTAGCGAAGGCGTCCAGGCCCGTGGCGAGCTGCGCGAGGCAAGCGTCCACGGCGCGGCTCATCGCCTCGACCACCGCCTTCACCTCGCCTTCGCTCACCGGCTGGCTTTGCGAAGCCGAGCCGCTCCAGATCGTGCGGCTGGTCTTGACCTCCACCACCTCGGCGGACAGGGCCGCCTGCACGCTGACGTTCTCCGGCGAGTCTACCTCCTCGAGCCGTTCCAGCCGCCCGCGGATCAGGTAATCGCCTTTCATGCGGCCGTCAAAAACGGACACCTCGGAGAAGGCGTGTTGCGCGCGCAGGCGCTCCGCCAGCGCCGCGGTCAGTGACGCGGCCGGGCGCTGCGCCCAGCGATGGTATTCGTAGTACTCCACCTCCACCGCCGATGGCCGGTACACGATGCGGTCCTGCTCCAGTTGCTCCGCCGCGCGAAACGGCATGATGACCGTCGTGTAAGGCGCCGGATCGCGGGGTTGCGGCGCGGGCGCCGCCAGGTTGAGAACGTAGTAGTGCGTCTCCGGTATATGCCCGCCGCAGCCGCCGGCAGCCAGCGCCAGTCCCGCCGCCAGCCACGCTCTCGTTGCTATGCGCCTTGCTGTGCCCCTCATCTGGCCTCCCGTCGGCCTTCTGGTGGCGTCGCCCGCCTGCACTGAAGGATATCGTATTATGAACGATGCCGGGTCGAATTGCCACAAACGCGCCGCCCCGGCGCCCTGCACGGCTGCCGCCGCTGCTGTTCCCGCGGTCCCGGCAAACACAACCAGTGCGCAGGGACGCCGGCTGAATGGGACGCCGGCTGAATATGAGCAGTACAACGGCCCGGCTGGTCTCTCTGCGCGAAGAGGGGGAGATCGAACAGGCCTGGCGTCGTGACCCGCTTGGCCGTCCCTTCCGGGATCGCTGCAGCGAGGGCGGCTTCGCTTACCTTCCGTGTCCGTTCCCCCGCGCCGAGCGCTCCGCCCGCTGCGCCAGCTTGAGCCGCGGCAGCAGCTTCTCCAGGTACTCGTTGAGGATCGTAACGCGCTCCGCCTCCGACCGCGAGGTGAGCAGCCGCTGTTTCACCTCCAGATCGAGCGGCAGGCAGCCGCCGGCCTGAAAAGTGGTGACACCTGCTTCGGGCGCCGGCGCCCCGGTCTGCGACAGAAAACGGAGGACGTTCTCATACAGCTCCGCCAGGCGCTGCGCCGCCGGCGGTGCCGGGGCCGTGTCCGGATCGTCCTCAAAAAAGTGCACCGCCGCCTGCAAGTACGGCTTTTGCTCGTCCAGGAACAGGATCTCGAACCGGCGGCGCCCCGCGGTCACGATGTCCATCCTGCCGTCGTCGTAGCGCCGGATCACCTTCTCCACCGTTGCGGTACAACCCACGTTCACCAGCGAGCTGTCCTTGGCCAGCACGATGCCGAATTCGGAATGATTCTGGATCGCTTCGCCGATCATCAGCTTGTAGCGCGTCTCGAAAATGTGCAGCGGCAGCGTGGCCGAAGGCAGCAGCACCACTTCCAGCGGGAACAGCGGAAGCAGCAGCTCGGCGGGCATGCTACATTATGGCTTTCCAGGCGGGCTGAGGCAACGGGCTGCGCATGTGCCCGCGGTCGTGCCGCAGATGCGGCGCGCGGCAACGCCTGGCGCTTTGGGTGAATCTAGAGAACAAGGTCGTGCTCATCACCGGCGCCTCGGCCGGCATCGGCGAGGCGTGCGCGCAGGCTTTCGCGCGCCGGCGCGCCCGGCTGATCCTGACGGCGCGGTCGGCCGACGCCCTGGATCGCGTCTGCTGGAAGGTTGCGCCCGCGCAAGCCACGGCCATCCGCGCCGACCTGCGCGACCCGCCGGAAGTCGAGGCCCTCATCAAGCGCGCGCAGGCGGTTCACGGCCACGTGGACGTGCTGATCAATAACGCCGGCGTGGGCGTCTACGTTCCCTGCTGGCAGGCCGACCCGCTCATAGCGCGCGAGATGATGGAGGTGAACTTTTTCGCCCCGCTGGCCTTGATTCACGGCCTCGTGCCGCTCATGCGCGAGCGGGGCGTGGGCATGATCGTCAACGTTAGCTCCATCGCCGGCAAGGTTCCGCTGCCCTGGCTGACTCTTTACTCGGCGAGCAAGGCTGCTCTCAACTTCCTCTCCGACGGCCTGCGCATGGAGTTGCGCGAGGCCGGCATTGGGGTGGTCTCGGTCTGCCCGGGCTATGTCAGGACCGATTTCCCGCAGCATGTGCTGGCCGGCGAAATGCCGCCGGCGGTGGCTGACCGCAAGCACTTCACCATCACCGCCCGGCAGTGCGCCGAGGCCATTGTGCGCGGCGTGGAGAAGGAAAAGCGGACCGTGGTCACGCCGCGCTCGGGGTGGGTGTTCGTGGCGATCGCCCGCCTGTTGCCGGGACGCGTCCACCGCGCTCTGGCCCGCATGCAGGCGCCGTCCGGCTACTGACCATGCACCTCAAGCTCAAGGGCTCTCCGCTCATCGCCCTGGTCGGCTTCATGGGCTGCGGCAAATCGACCGCCGGCCGGCTGCTGGCCGAGCGGCTGGGCTGGCAGTTTGTCGATCTCGACGAAGAAATCGAGCGGCGTACCGGCCGCGCCGTCCCGGAAATCTTCGAGCAGGAGGGCGAGGCGCAGTTTCGCCAGCTCGAGCACGAGGCGTTCGTGGAGCAACAGCGTCTGGCGCGGCAGGGCCGGGCGCGGGTGGTGGCTATGGGCGGCGGCGCCTTCGTCGAGTCCAGAAATCGCGACCAGCTCGAGGTCACCGGCCTCTCCATCTGGCTCGATTGCCCGCTTGACGAGCTTTGGCTGCGTGTCGCAAAGGAATCGCACCGGCCCCTGGCCCGGCGCCGCGAGGACTTCGACCGGCTCTATCAACAGCGCCTGCCGCATTACAGGCTGGCCGACTTCACCGTCGCTGCCAGCGATGCGCCGCCGCGGGTCGTGGAGGCCATCCTGAAGCTGCCGCTATTCTGATGCCCCTGGTTCGCACCGAACACCTGGCTCGCGTCTACCGCTCGGGCGGCGCTGATCTGCCCGTCTTCGTCGACGTCAACCTGGAGGTCGAGCCCGGCGAGCGGCTGGCGATTGTCGGCGAGTCCGGCGCGGGCAAGTCCACGCTGCTGCACCTGCTGGGCGCGCTGGACAGGCCCACGGCCGGTGCGATATACTTTAATTCAAGGAACTTGCTGGAGTTGACGGATGCGCAACTGGCGGAATTCCGCAACCGGGAGGTGGGGTTTGTCTGGCAGATTCATTACTTGTTGCCGGAATTTACGGCCCTGGAAAACGTAATGATGCCCTTGTTAATCAGGGGCAAGGGCCATCGGGAAGCGGAACCGGAAGCCGCGCGGTGGCTGGCGGAAGTGGGGCTGGCGGAAAGAGCCTCGCACCGCTCCGGAGAGCTATCCGGCGGAGAGCAGCAGCGCGTTGCCCTCGCCCGGGCGCTGGTCAGCAGGCCCAGTCTGTTGCTGGCGGACGAGCCAACCGGGAATCTGGACCTGCGGAACGGCGAGATGATTTTTGACCTGATCGGGCAGCTTCACCGTTCTCATCATCTCACCTCTGTCATCGTCACTCATAATCTGACTTTCGCGCGGAAATGTGACCGGGTGTTGCGCCTGGAGGCGGGCCGGCTCATCGCGGCCGGCGAGCCGGGCTAAGAGGAACAGCGCGGAACGGGCCGCGGTAAGGCCCGGTTCCAAGGGGGGTCGGGGGACCAGGGTTCTATGTTTGAAAGATACACAGAAAAGGCGCGGAGGGTTATCTTCTTTGCCCGTTACGAAGCCAGCCAGTTCGGCAGCCCGTACATCGAGACCGAGCACTTGTTGCTCGGCCTGCTGCGCGAAGATAAGGCCCTGGCCAACCGCTTCCTGCGCTCGCACGCCGCGGTGGAGTCGATCCGCAAGCAGATCGAAGGCCACACCACGGTGCGCGAGAAAGTTTCCACCTCCGTCGATCTGCCGCTGAGCCACGAGTGCAAGCGCGTGCTCGCTTACGCCGCCGAGGAGGCCGAGCGGCTCAGCCACAAGCACATCGGCACCGAGCACCTGCTGCTCGGTCTGCTGCGCGAGGACAAGTGCTTCGCCGCCGAAATTCTGCACGAGCGCGGCCTGCGTCTCTCCACCATCCGCGAGGAATTGCAGCGCTCGCAGTCGGAAAAACTGCTCTCCAACCGCCCCAAGGAAAGCTCGCTGCTTTCCGAATTCAGCCGCGACCTCACGCAGGCGGCCATGGACAACACGCTCGATCCGCTGATCGGCCGCGAGGGCGAGCTGGAGCGGGTGGTCCAGATCCTGTGCCGCCGCACCAAGAACAACCCCGTGCTGATCGGCGAGCCCGGCGTGGGCAAGACGGCCATCGTGGAGGGCCTCGCCCAGCGCATCGCCGACGGCGAAGTGCCGTCGTTCCTCGCCGACAAGCGCATCCTCGCCCTCGACCTGTCCCTCATCGTCGCCGGCACCAAGTATCGCGGCCAGTTTGAAGAGCGGCTCAAGACCATCATGAAGGAGCTGATGGAGAACCAGAACGCCATCATCTTCATCGACGAGCTGCACACGCTGGTGGGGGCAGGCTCGGCCGAAGGCTCGCTCGACGCAGCCAACATCCTCAAGCCCGCTCTCTCGCGCGGCGAGATTCAGTGCATCGGCGCCACCACGCCCGGCGAGTACCGCAAGTCAATTGAGAAAGACCGCTCGCTCGAGCGCCGCTTTCAGGCCGTCAAGGTTCCGCCGCCCACCGAAGAGGACGCCGTCAAGGTTCTGTTCGGCATCAAGGACCGCTACGAAAAATTCCACGCCGTCAGCTACACCGATGACGCCATCCAGACCGCCGTCTATGCCTCCAGCCGCTACATACCGGACCGCTTCCTGCCCGACAAGGCCATCGACCTGGTCGATGAGGCCGGCGCCCGCGTCAAGCTCCGCCAGACCACGCTGCCCGACGACCTGGCTGACATTCAGAAGCGCATCAAGTTCATCGTGCACCGCATGGAGAACGCCATCGCCAACCACGAGTTCGAGAAGGCGCGCTTCTATTCCGACGAGGAGCGCAAGGAGCGCGAGAACCTCCGCCTGCTGCGCGAGAAATACAACCTCGACGAGAGCGCCATCGGCGTAGTGACCAAAGAGGACATCGAAGACGTAGTGGCGCGCTGGACCGGCGTGCCCATGACGGCCATCAAGGAAGAAGAGCTTGCCAAGCTGCTGCGCATCGAGGAGGAGCTGCACCGGCGGGTCATCAGCCAGGAGAAGGCGATCTCGGCGCTGGCCCGCGCCATCCGCCGCTCCCGCGCCGGCCTCAAATCCGCATTGCGGCCCGCCGGCTCCTTCCTCTTCCTCGGCCCCACTGGCGTGGGCAAAACGGAAGTCGCCCGCGCCCTCGCCCAGTTCCTGTTCGGCAGCGAGAAGGCGCTCATCCGCTTCGACATGTCCGAGTTCATGGAGAAGCACTCCGTTTCCAAGCTCATCGGATCGCCTCCCGGCTACGTCGGTTACGAGGAAGGCGGCCAGCTCACCGAGCGCGTCAAGCGCGCGCCTTATTCCATCATCCTGCTCGACGAGATTGAGAAGGCCCACCCGGACGTGTTCAATATCCTGCTCCAGGTGTTTGAAGACGGCCACCTCACCGATGGTCTTGGCAATACCGTCGATTTCAAGAACACCATCATCATCATGACCTCCAACCTCGGCGCGCGCTTCCTCGAGAAGCGGTCGCACCTGGGCTTCCAGTCTTCGTCGCTCGAAGCCACCGCCGCCAAGATGGAGGACCTGGTGAAGAGCGAGCTGAAGCGCGTCTTCAACCCCGAGTTTCTCAACCGGCTGGACGAGGTGATCCTGTTCCAGGCGCTCACCGACGAAGACCTGATCCAGATCATCGGCCTGCTGGTCGAGCAGATCAACGGCAACCTGGTCAGCAAGCAGATCAAAATCCGGCTCACCGACGACGCCGCCAGATACATCCTCGAGAAGACCTGCGCCGACCGCGGCTACGGCGCGCGGCCGCTGCGCCGGGCGCTGCAGAAATACATCGAGGACCCGCTCTCCGAGGCCCTCATTCAGGGCCACCTGCCGCGTCCCGCCGACCTGGAGGTCTATCTCGGCGAAAACGGCATCTACTACCGCGTAATCAAGGAAGCGAAGCTGGTGACCGTGCCGGGCGGAGAAGAGCCCGCCGACCTTGCCGACGTCGGCGCGGGCGTGCCGCTGTTCATGTTCTGAAGCTTGCGCGGTACAGAGGACGGCCTCCCGGATCGCACCCCGGGGCCGGCCTCAGCGTCTTCCTCCCCGAAACCACGCCAGCGTGCGGCGCAAACCTTCTTCGAAGTCCACGCTCGGCTGGTAGCCCAGATCGCGGCACGCCGCAGAAATGTCGGCCTGGGAGTGGCGAACGTCGCCGGGCCGGGGCAACCCATAGGTAGCAGGAATGCTGACGCCTTCCAATTCTTGCAGCTTGCGCCAGACCTCGTTCAGCGTCACGCGTCCGCCCGCGCCGCCGTTGTAAACCTTGCCGGCCGCCGCGGGCGCGCGCGCCGCTTTCAGGCACAGTTGCACAATGTCGTCCACGTAAGTGAAGTCGCGCGACTGCTCGCCGTCGCCGAAGATGGCTGGTGAGCGGCGCTCCACCAGCGCCGCAAGAAAAACGGAGATTACGCCGGAATAGGGCGAGCCCGGGTCCTGCCGTGGCCCGAACACGTTGAAGAAACGCAGCGCCACGGTCTCCAGGCCGTACACTTCCGCAAACACCCGCGCGTAGTGCTCGCCCATCAGCTTCTGCACCGCATAGGGCGATTGCGGGCGGGGCGTCATGTTCTCGACCTTGGGCAGCGCCGGTGTATCGCCATAGACCGACGACGAGGAGGCGTAGACCACGCGCCGCACCTCGCCGCGCTGCGCCGCCAGCAGCACGTTGAATGTGCCGTCGATATTGACCTGGTGCGCCAGCTCCGGCTCGCTGATCGACCGCGGCACCGAGGGGATTGCGGCGAGGTGAAACACAATCTCGGCGTCGCGCAGCAAGCCCGCGACAGCGTCATAATCGCGGATGTCGGCGTGATGAAACTCGATCGCGCCGCGCACCTCGTCCAGGTTTTCCGCCTTGCCGGTAGCCAGGTTGTCAAGGACCGCGATCTGCGCGGCCCCCTTCTCCGCCAACAGGCTGCGCACGAGTCCTGAGCCAATGAACCCGGCGCCGCCGGTCACTACGATACGCATCCGCTACCTCAGCCTGCCCATCTCGTCGCGCAGGTAGGCCCCGGCCTCGCTCACGATCTTTTCGGCGCCGGGCGAAAAATCGAACACCTCCATCGACACCCAACCGGTGTAGCCGCGATCCTTCAACACTTGCAAGACCGGCTTGAAATCGTGCCCGCCGCCGGGCCGCGGATAAGTGCCGTCCATTTCGTTCACGTGGATGTGATATAGGTACTCAAAATATCGATCGACCAGCTTCTCGTGCGGCTCCACTTCATCGATCGCATTGTGCGAGTCGTACATGGTGCGAATCGCCGGGCTGGCAAGCTGATTGACGATGGACACCGCTTCCTCGAGCGTCAGCAGCACATCCGTCTGCGCCGCCGAAAGTGGCTCGATGCAAATGGTGACGCCGCGCTCCACCGCCCGCGGCGCCACGCCGGCGAGGCCTTCGATAAAATTTGCGGTAGCCTCGCGGGCTGACAGGCCCCCGGTCGAGCCACGCTGGTTGGGTGAGCCAAAGACCATAACGCCCCGTGCCCCCAGGTCGCCGCACAGGTCGATCAATCCCGCCACGTACTCCCAGCTCCGGCGGCGCACGGCATCGTCCGGGGTCGTCACGTGCAAGCCGGGCGGGCCAACCATCAGCCAGTGCAGCCCGGTAAACGCGACCCCCTCGGAGGCCATGATGTCGCGCAGGTCCTTGCGCCGCGCCGCGCTCACTGTGGTGGCGTTCTCCGCCAGCGTGAACGGCGCGATCTCGATCCCCTGCCACCCCGCTTTCCTCAAAATGCGGCACGATTCCGCAAAATCGCGTTTTTCGAAGACTTCATTGCAGATCGCCAGCCGAAATGGAATCATGGGAAGAAGCGCAGTATACCGCAGCGGCCTGGGCTTACGCTATGATGAGAGACTTCTACCACCAGGAGCTGATTATGTCCTATTTGAACCGCAGAGAGTTCAGCCTCACCGCGCTGGCGGGCGCAGCCGGCGCTTTGGTTGCTGCGCCCAAGCTCAACTCAACCTTCCACGGCGTAACCATCGGCGTCCAGAGCTACAGTTTCCGCGACCGCCCGCTCGACCCCGCCATCGAGGCCATGAAAGAGATCGGCTTCGGCGAGTGCGAGCTGTATTCGGGCCACGTGGAGCCCAAGGGCCTCAAGGGGGAGGATCTGCGCAAGTGGCGCCTGGAAACGCCGCTCGATCACTTCCGCGAAGTGGGCAAGAAATTCCGCGAAGCCGGTATCGATCTCTACGCTTACAACTACAGCTTCCGTGATGATTTCACCGACCCCGAAATCGAGCGCGGCTTCGAGATGGCCCGCGCCATGGGCGCCAAGTGCATCACCGCCTCATCCAACGTGGATATCTCCCCGCGCGTGGACACCTACGCCCAGAAATACAAAATGCGCGTCGGCTTCCACAACCACTCCAATATGAGGCCCAACGAGTTCGCCCGCCCCAGCGACTGGGCCACGGCCATGAAGGGCCGCTCCAAATACATCGCCATCAATCTCGACATCGGCCACTTCACCGCCGCCGGCTTCGACGCCGTCCAGTTCCTGGAAGAGCACCACGCCGACATCCTGACCCTGCACATCAAGGACCGCAAGAAGAACCAGGGCCCCAACGTTCCCCTCGGCCAGGGTGACACGCCCATCAAGGAAGTCCTGGCCGTGCTGCGCGACAAGCGCTACAAGATTCCGGCCAACATCGAGTACGAATACAAGGGCGGCGACACGATCGAGGAAGTGCGCCGCTGCTTTGAGTATTGCCGCAACGCGCTGGCGTGACCGGACTGGCCGTCAAAAACCACGGAACTTTTGGGCCTGCCTACCGTAGATACCAGAGTGGGTACAATGGTAGGAGTTAATGCCCGCGCCGGCCATTGAAACCGAGAGTCTGACCAAGCACTTCCAGCGCTTCTGGTCCGGGCGCATGGTCCGCGCCGTGGACGGCATCTCGCTCGAGGTTCCACCCGGCGTCGCCTTCGGACTGCTGGGGCCCAACGGCTCCGGCAAAACCACTTTCGTCAAGCTGCTGCTCACCGCCGTGGTTCCGACCGCGGGCCGCGCGCGCCTCTTCGGCCGCGACTGCCGCCAAACCGAGGCCCGCCTCCCCGTCGGTTACCTGCCTGAAAACCACCGCTTCCCTACTTACAACACCGGCCTTCAGATGCTCGATTTTTACGCCGCCTTGTCCGGCATGGGTGGTGTAGACCGAAAGCGCCGAGCCAGAGAGCTGCTCGATCTGGTCGGCCTCGCCGACTGGGGCGGCGTACGTATTGGTAAGTACTCCAAAGGCATGCTGCAGCGCCTCGGCCTCGCCCAGGCGCTGATGCACCGGCCATCGCTGCTGATCCTCGACGAGCCGACCGACGGCGTGGACCCCGTCGGCCGCCGACAGATTCGCGACATCCTCAGCGAGCTGCGCCGCCAGGGAACCACGATTTTCCTCAACTCCCATCTGCTGGCGGAGGCGGAGCTGTTCTGCGACCGGGCGGCCATCATCAGCCGCGGCAAGGTGGCCCTGGCCGGTTCCCTCGCCGAACTCACCGCCGGCAGCGGCTATCGGCTCACCGCCGCGGCGGTGCCCGAAGCGGCGCGCGTAAGCTTGCAGCAGACGGCCGTTCGCATCGCCGCCAACAACGGTGAGGTCGATTTTCAGTTCGCCGACCGCGAAACCGCCAACCGCGCCATCGACCTGCTGCGCGAGGCCGGCTCGGAAATTGAATCCGTCACCCATGCGCGCTCCACCCTCGAGGAGGTCTTCGTGCGAACGGTGCAAGAGCAGAAGGAAGCGCAGAAGGAGGCCTCGTGAGCGCGGGCGCGCAGACCCTGGCCGCCCTGGTCCACGACACCTTCCGCGAGTCCTTCGCGCGCAAAATCTTCTGGGGATTCCTCGGCTGCTCGACGGTGCTGATCCTGTTTTTCCTGCTGGCGCTGAACATCGATATCGTCGAGGGCGCGCAGGCGGCCGTCTCCCTGTTCGGCACGGAAGTGAACCACGGCCGCCTCTTCGATCTCGAGCTGATGATCCGCAAGATCCTTGGCGCCGTAGCCGCGTTCTTGTTCACCGCCGGTCTGTTCCTGGCCGTCTTTGCCTCGGCCGGCCTGATTCCCACCGTGTTCGAGCCGGGCCGCATCGACCTGCTGCTTTCGAAACCCATCTCGCGCGTGCGCCTTCTGCTCGGCCGCTACGTCGGCACGCTGGCTGTGATCGCCGCCAACATGGCTTACCTGGTGCTCGGCGTCTGGCTGGTGCTCGGCGCCAAGACCGGCATCTGGAACTGGAGCTTTCTGCTGGCCGCGGCTCTGGCCGTGTTCGCCTTCGCCGTGATCCTGACGGTGGTGCTGCTGGTGGCGGTCGCCTCCAACAGCGGCGTGCTCGCCACCATGGTGGCTTACTTTTTCGTGCTGATGAGCCCCGTGCTCGCGCAGCACAAACACATCGCCCCG
>DASQHK010000523.1:0-5237 GCA_035632135.1 Bryobacterales bacterium | reverse complement strand
CGTGGCGCACGTGGCGACCGGAGCGTTGACGCTGGCGGTGAGTGTGTGGCTGGCTCTCGAGGCGCAGCGGTCCCTGCAACCGGCCGAGCGCCGGCGGGAGAAAGCGGCGATCGCGGCGTGAGAGACGATGGGGAGTGGGTCGCGAATGCACGCGAATGCACGCGAATGGAAGGAATGCAGAGAGAAGCGGCATTCTGATTTCCGAATGAAAGACTACCTGGAGTTGACCAAGCCTAGCGTGACGTGGCTCATTCTGATGAGCACAGCGGTGGGATTTTACGTCGGCGCAGCGCACCCGCTGGCGCTGGCGTCGCTGGCGCTGCTGCTCAACGCCCTGATCGGCACGGCGCTGGTGGCGAGCGGGACGGCGGCGCTCAACCAATGGATGGAGCGCGACGTGGATGCAAAGATGCGGCGGACCCAGCACCGGCCGCTGCCGGCGGGAAGGCTGGACGCGCGGCGGGCGTTCTGGTTCGGGATGGTGCTGTCGGTGGCCGGCGTGGCTTACCTGGCCGCCACGGTGAATTCGCTGACGGGATTTCTGGGAGCGTTCACCTGCTCGACCTATCTGCTTTGTTACACGCCGCTCAAGAAACGCACGCCGCTCTCGACGCTGGTGGGCGCGTTTCCGGGAGCGATGCCGATCCTGATGGGGTTTGCGGCGGCGACCGGGCGGCTGACGCTGGCGGGATGGGTGCTTTACGGCATTCTGTTTCTGTGGCAGTTCCCGCACTTCCTTTCCATCGCTACGCTCTATCGGGAAGACTATGAGCGCGGCGGGATCCGGATGCTGCCGGTGGTGGAGCCGGAAGGCAGCTCGACGCGGCGGCAGATCGTGGGCTACACGATCGCGCTGTTGGCCGTGAGCATGGCTCCCACGCTGCTGGGGCTTTCGGGCAGCATCTATTTTTGCGGCACGGTGGCGCTGGGGCTGGCGTTTCTGTATTTCGGGGTCGGCGTGAAGACCAAGCTCCAGGCGCGGCGGCTGCTGCAAGCCTCGGTGTTTTACCTGCCTCTCGTTTACAGCTTAATGGTTCTGGACAAACAGTAGGGGTGGTGATGACGGCGACCCCTGCCATCGAAGTCGACCGGCTGGTTTTCCGGTACGGTCAGCGGACTGCGCTCGAGGGGGTCAGCTTCCAGGTAAGTCCTGCTGCGATCTTCGGGTTGCTCGGGCCGAACGGCGGCGGGAAGACCACGCTGTTTCGGATTCTTTCGACGCTGCTCGTACCGGCGGGCGGTGCGGCGCGCGTGTTCGGCCTCGATGTGGCGCTGGAGCCGCACGCCGTGCGAAGGAGGATCGGCGTGGTGTTTCAGGCGCCGAGCGTGGACAAGAAGCTCACGGCCATGGAAAACCTGGTGCATCAGGGGCATCTTTATGGGCTGCGCGGGGCGGCGTTGCAGCAACGCGCGCGGGAGGCGCTGGAGCGCGTGGGGATGGCGGAGCGCGCCGGCGATCGCGTGGAGACGCTTTCGGGCGGGATGCAGCGGCGAATCGAGCTGGCCAAGGGACTGCTGCACGGGCCGGATTTGCTGCTGCTCGACGAGCCCTCCGCGGCGCTCGATCCGGGCGGCCGGCGGGACCTGTGGGAGTATCTCACGCACTTGCGCGACTCGCAGCGCGTGACCGTGCTGGTGACGACGCATCTGCTCGAGGAAGCGGAACGGTGCGACCGGCTGGCAATTCTGGACGGTGGGCGCCTGGTGGCGGAGGGGACGCCCGAGGAGCTGAAGAGAAAGATCGGCGGGGACGTGATCGTGGTCGGCGCGCGGGACCCCGAGGCGCTGCGGCGGCAGGTGGAGGAGCGCTTTGGCCTGACGGCGACGACGGTAGATGGCACGGTGCGGATCGAGCGCGAACGGGGGCACGAGTTCATCGCGCAACTCGTGGAGGCGTTTCCCGGCCAGATTGATTCGGTGAGCGTGTCCAAGCCGACGCTGGAGGATGTATTCATCCACCAGACCGGGCATCGGCTGTGGGAGTAGCCGACCTTCTACAGAAACTTCAGATAACCCCCGTAAATATCTGACCAGGCGTGGGCCAGCATGCCGGGGCGTAGGGTCCGGCACCACTCGGCGAGCAGTCCATACAGAACACCCAGAACGGTGATCACGCTGACCTGCTTCAGGCCCTGATAGGCGTGCGCTGCACCGAAGACGATGGCCTGGAGGAGCACGGCGGCGGCGACGCTGCCGGTCAGCGCCCGAAACTGCTTCTGGAAATACCCTCGGAAAACGATCTCCTCGCAGACTCCGGCGGAGGCGGAGAGCGCAAACCACAGCGCGACCTCTGTGGCGCCTTTCGGCAGCAGAACGTCGATGGATTTCGCTTCACTCCTCCCCAGCAGGGCGTGCACGAGCCGCGCGGTCGCCTCCCAAACCACCCAGAATGGAAGGGCGATGGCGAAGTCGAGCAGCGCAGTTTTCGCGGTGCTCCACCTTCCGCCGATCAACTCGAAGAGGCCGCCCCCTTGCTTCCGCACGCCTGCCCAGACGTAACGGACCAGCGCCCACTCCAGGACGATCAGAGAAACGTACAGCGGCACGAGTCCCTGATGCTGCGGTACCAAGTTCGGCCCGGGGCTGGAACGGGACTGCATGTAGGCGCCGCCTGCGGCAATACCGACTTGGATCAGAACGAGGCCCACCGTGTGGCGTGGAGAGGCGATAAGGCGGTCTGCATCCCCCCGAACCTGAGCGCCGTCGGTGTCCGCCATAAGGCCTCCAAAATCTCAGCCACCGTATTATCCGGTGAGCGATCCGCTTCAGGCAAGCTGCCGGTCGAGGCTGACCCGGAGCCGGTGGATCTGCTTATCCACCAGACATCGGCTGTGGGAGTATAGGGGGATGGGCTGCGGTTCTAAAGGAGGTCCCATGCCGGACGATACGGCGGGTGACACTGGAAGCAGCCGGCGGAGATTTGTCCAGGCCGGCGCGGTGACAATGGCAGGCATCGGCGCGATGCGCGCCGCCCCGGCCCGGCCGGCACCTGAAACCCTCGCTCTTGACGGCGGCTCGAAGACCGTGACGGTCCCAGCCGCGCGCCAGGCCGAAATCTACAAATGGCCCCGGTACGGCGAAGAGGAAAAGGGGGCCATCCTCGAATTGCTGGAGAACAACAAGTTCTACGGGGAGATTCCGCTCCTCGAGCAGGAGATGAAGGATTACCTGGGCGCGCCCTACGTCAAGGCCCATATCAATGGCACCAGCGCGCTGATGTCGATGTTTTTCGCCATCGACCTCCCCGCCGGCAGCGAAATTCTGGCGCCGTCCTACACCGCCTCGGCCTCCATCGTGCCAATGCGCTTTTTTGGCTGCGTCCCGGTCTTCGTGGACATCGACCCGCGCACCGCTTGCTTCGATCTCGAATACGCGGCCCGCCATCTCACCAGCCGGACTCGCGCTATCGTGCCCATGCATACGCGGGGGCTGCCTTGTGACATGGACCGCATCTGCGCCTTCGCCAAAGAGCAGGGCCTGCTCGTGCTGGAGGACGCCGCTCAAGCCCAGGGCGCCTCCTTGCAGGGCAAACCGATGGGCATGTGGGGTGACATCGGCGTTTACAGCTTTCAGGCCAGCAAGATTCTGCCCACGATCGAAGGCGGCTTGGGAATTTATCAGAATCGGGAATATTACGAGCGGGCCACCGCCTTCGGAAACTACGATCTGCCGGAAACGTTTCCGGAAGATAGCGCCTACCGGAAGTACCATGACACTGGTTTTGGCCCGAAGTTCCGCATCCATCCGCTGGCTGCGGCTCTGGCGCGAAAACAGCTCAAGAATATGGAGCGCCGCAACGTCTTGCTCGACGCGCAGATGCGCAAGCTGAACGGCCGGCTCGTGGAGCTGCCCGGCTTATCCGCGCAGTACTGCCGGCCGGATGCGAAGCGCGTTTATTGGGCGAGCAATTTGCTGTTTCTGGACGATGCCAAGGCCGGCTGCCCCAAGCAGACACTGATCAAAGCGCTGCGGGCCGAAGGTGTCCGTATCAGCGCAACCACCTATCCCGAGCAGCACAAGTTCGCGATTTACTCCGAAGAGAAATGGTGGCATCACAAGCCCGATGTCCCTGCATTCCTTCCCGGCTGCGCCCAGGTGAATCGGACCTCCGTCAGCTTGCCTCTGTTCCATCAGGAGGCTTCTGAGCTGATCGATCAATACGTGAAAGCCTTCGAGAAGGTATGGGCCAAGCGGCCGCAACTGGCGAAAGGTTGATGCTAGCCAGGGTGCGCCGCAACCAGGGCATTCGGTGTTGTCACTGCGGGGCGGCGCCGAACAGCCCGAAGGCCATGACGTTCGAGCCGGCCTCCACAGCCACGTACTGTCTCCCCTGGAACCTGTAAGTTATCGGGGAAGCCGCGATGGCCTCGCCGGTGTTGAAGTGCCAAAGAGGTTTGCCCGTCTTGGCGTCGAGAGCCAGGAAACTGCCCTGCGGGCTGCCGGCAAAAATCAGTCCGCCGGCGGTGGAAAGCAGCCCCGCTCCATAGGTCCGCGCGCCGATCAGCTTGTATTCCCATTGCAGCTTTCCGGTAGTCAAATCGAGCGCCCGCACGTAAGTCTGCAACGGCGCATCGGGGCTGTCACTCATGCCGGTGCCGTCGAAAGGAAAGCCGCCCGGCCGAAACGTTTCGGCGGACTTGGTGTGGATGCCGCAGCCCTCCAGCACCTCCAGATAAAAGTAACCTGTGTCCGGATTGTAGGCGGGTGACATCCAGTTGGTGGCGCCCGCGGCTGAGGGGCACACCTTGGTACCTTGCAGTGACGGCTCCACGCCCGGAATCAGAATCGGCCGGCCTTCCGGCGTGAGTCCCGTGGCCCAGTTCACCGACTTCACAAACGGCGTGCCATGCAGGAACTTTCCGTTGGTCCGGTCGAGAAGGTAGTAGAAGCCATTGCGGTTCGCCTGCACCAGCAGCTTGCGCATTTTGCCCGCCAACGGGGCATCGATCAGCACGGGGATTTCGACCGCGTCCCAATCAGCGGTATCGTGGGGTGTGAACTGGAAATACCACTTCAGCTTGCCGGTCTCGGCGTCCAGCGCGACCATGCACTCGGTATAAAGGTTGTCTCCCTGGCGCATGTCGCCGTTGTAGTCGGGGGCCGGATTGCCGATGCCCCAGTAAATCAGGTTCAGTTCCGGGTCGTAGCTGCCGGTGAGCCACGTGTCGCCGCCCCCGCTCTTCCAGGAATCGCCGGCCCAGGTCTCGTTGCCCGGCTCACCCGGTCTTGGAATCGCA
>DASQHK010000522.1:0-1927 GCA_035632135.1 Bryobacterales bacterium | reverse complement strand
TCGATCAAGACCACGTCCACACCTGCGCGAGCCAGCGTGGCGGCCAGCACGCCGCCCGCGGCCCCGGCTCCAATCACGCAAACGTCGTAGATGGGTTGCGGCATAGCGGACCTATTAGCATACCGCCGCTTGCGGTTGCGGCTTCCGTCCGCTTCGACCATACTAGACATTTGCCCTGATGTTGAAGCGATTTCTTTTCACCCTCGTTTGCGCCGCTGCGCTCCGCGCGCAAGCGCCGCCCATCCCCGCCCTGGTCCGCGCCATCCGCGCCGAGGCCGCGCCCACCCCGGCCATGGAAAACATGCGGCGCATCTGGGAAACCGACCGCTGGTTCACGTTTCCCAAGTTCCAGCAAACCGCCGCACACGTCGCGGAAATGATGCGCCAGGCCGGCCTCGAAGACGTCGAAATCGTCAGCCCGCCCGCCGATGGCGTCACGCAGTACGGCTACTGGACCATGCCGCTTGCCTGGGACGTGAAGCAGGCCACGCTCGAGATCGTCGAGCCGCGCGTGAGCGCCGACCAGCGCTTCCTCGCCGACTACCAGAAAATCCCAGCCTCGCTCGGGATGTGGAGCGGCCCTACGCCGCCCGAGGGCGTCACGGCCGAGGTGGTGGCGGCCTCAGGACCGATCGATAAACTCGACGTCAAGGGCAAGATCGTCCTCACCGACCACAATCCGGCCGGCATTAAGTGGCTGCTGGCGAAGAAGGGCGCGCTGGGCGCGATCAACGATTTCACCGAGAACAGGGACCTCCTCGACGGCCGCCAGTGGATCAACGCCTGGGGCGACAACGGCTGGGCCTTCACCAAGGGCAGCGCGCCGCTATTCTGCTTCTCCCTCTCGCCGCGCGAGTCCGCGTTTCTCCGCAAACTGCTGGCGCAAGGCCCGGTGCGCGTGCGCGCCCTCGTCGATAGCCGCTACTACGCCGGTGTCTACCCTTACACCACCGGCGTCCTTCGCGGCGCGGGTGGCGGCGAAGAAGTGCTGACCCTGGGCCACACCTCCGAGCAGGGCGCCAACGACAACGCCACTGGCGTCTCAGCCATGATCGGCGCCGCCGCAACATTGCACGGTCTGATCGCCTCCGGCAAGCTGCCGCGCCCGCGCCGCACGATCCGCATACTGGCCATGGGCGAGTGCTACGGCTCTATGCCTTACCTGACCGCCAACGCCGAGCGCGTGAAGCGCACCGTGGCGGCCATGTGCGTGGACACGCCGGCCGCCTCCTACCGCCTGGCCGGCACGGAGTATACCTGGTCTTTGAGTCCCGGCGCCGCCTCGCCTTACACCGACGCCTTGATCCTGCGGCTGGCGAACGAATATTTCCCGCTGGTGAAGCGCCCGTGGCACTCGCAGCCGTATACCAGCGGCACGGACAATTATCTGGGCGATCCACTCATCGGTATCCCCACCGAGTGGCCGTATAGCGGCACGGGCGTCCACACCCACCACAACAGCGAGGACCGGCCGGAAACCGTAGACCCGAACTCGCTGCGCGACCTGATCGTGATGGATGCAACCTACTTGTACTACATTGCAGCGGCCGGACCCGCCCAAGCCCGCACCATCGCCCAGCTTGCCCTCACCCGCGGCTACCAGGAGACCGCCGCCGCCCCGGCGGCAGCGCTCGAGCAAATCGCCGCCGCCGGCGACGCTGCCGCGCTCGGCCAAGCGCTCTACGAGGGCCGCGAGCAAATCGACTACGCGCTCGGCCGCGCGCAGCACGCTGTCCGCTCCGCGGCGCGCCTGGCCCCCATCGGCGATCTCTCCGCGCCGCTCGCCGGCTTCGCCGCAGAGCAGAAGTCGCGCGTCGAGCGCGCCGTCCAGGCCGGCGCAAGAGAACTCGGCCTGGGCGAGATTCATCCTCTCGCGCCGCCGCCCGACCCGGAGGCCGCCCGCATCATCGTCCGCCGCAAGCGCCTC
>DASQHK010000521.1:0-4102 GCA_035632135.1 Bryobacterales bacterium | reverse complement strand
CTGCCGGACCGCCGCCCGCACCGCCCGGTTCAGCTCATCGAAAAACTGCGCCTGCCCCGCCAGCACTTCCGGACCGCCCGGCCCGCCGTGGCCCGGCAGCACGTGGCGCACCTTCAGCTTCTGCGCCCTCCGCACCACGCTCGCCCAGTTCGCGATGTTGCCGTCGGCGGTGTAATTATGAGGACCGTTGGCCACCGCATCGCCCGTGCACAGCACCTGCTCCTTCGGCAGATAAACGAACCCGTCGCCGCGCGTGTGCGCCCAGCCGAAGAAGTGAAACTCCACGCGGCGGTCGCCGTCGCTGAGCACGAAAGGCGTCTTGTCGAACGTCTTCTGCGGCGGCTCGGCCGTCGCGAGGTTCAGTTCTCGCACGTCCTGCCTCTGTTGAGCGGCCTCCTGCCAGCGCTTCGGCTCATAGCGCTTCAACTCTTCCGTGACGCCCTTGTAGGCCAGCGTGGTTGCGCCCTCGCGCGTCCAGATCGGGTTGCCGTAAGCGTGGTCGCCGTGATGGTGCGTGTCGAACACGTACTTCACCGGCTTGGGCGAAACCTTGCGCGCATCGGCGAGCGCGGCGCGGGCGCCGCTCGGGAAATTGGCGTCCACCACGATCAGGTAGTCCTTCATCTCGATGAAGATGTTGTTGCAGTGGCCGAGGTTCTTCAGGTCCCCCTCGCGGAACCACACGCCGGGAGCAATCTGCTTCACGGTTCCAGGCTGCGAGTCGCCGCGCGTCACAAACAGCGCCGCCGCCGCGAGCAGCGCGAACAGGGTCAGCATCCGGGCACGAGTCATGGGCGTCTCCGTCCCTCTTGGGCCGCTACATTGTAACGCAACCGTGTAACGCAACCGTGTAACGCACCGCGGCGCTCGACGCGCACGCTATACTGGCAGAATGAACCTGCGCCTGACACGCCGCTGGGCCTGCGCCGCTGTGCTGGGACTGCTGCTGTGGGCCGCGCTGCGCCCGGCCCCCGCCGCCGCGCAGGATGGCGCCACGCCGGCCGGCCGTCTCACCGAGGAAATCGCGCAGACCCCCAGCCTCGAGAAGAATCTCCGCGTCCTCTGCGATGAGATCGGCGGGCGGCTGCCGGGCACGCCGGCCATGCGGCGCGCCATCGCGTGGGGAGTGAACGCTTTTCACGAGGCCGGGCTCGAGCAGGTGCACACCGAAAGCTTCACCATTCCCAACTCCTGGAGCGAGGGGGCCACACGCGTCGAAGTGCTCGCGCCGGTCCAGTTCACCCTGCACGCCGCGGCGTCGGGCTGGGCCGGAGCGACGCCGGAGGGCGGCATCGAGGCCGACGTCGTTTCGGGCGGGCGCGGCGAGGATGGCGATGTGGCGCGGCTGGGCGAGAGCGCCAAAGGCAAGATCGTGCTGATCCGCTCCGACTCGATCGGCACCTTCCAGGATATGGCCGTCGAGCAGCGCCGCTTCACGGTCGCCATTCGCGAAGCCGAAAAAGTCAGGGCAGGGGCTGTATTGCTGATGTCTACAAGGCCCCGCGGCCTTCTCTATCGCCACACCGACGTCGCCGACGGCCGCATCGACCCCATGCCTTCGGCGGTGGTGGCGCGCGAAGACGGCCAGCGCATCCAGCGCCTGCTGGACGCCGGAGAGAAAGTGCGCATGCGAGTCGCGCTGCCCAACAAGATCGGCGGGCCGTTCGAGTCGCAGAACGTGGTGGCCGAGATTCGCGGGCGCGAGAAGCCGCAGGAGGTCGTCATCATCGGCGCGCACCTGGATTCCTGGGACCTCGGCACCGGCTGCCTCGACAACGGCTGCAACGCCGCGCTGGTGATCGAGGTGGCGCGGGCGATTCAGGCGATGCATCCGCACCCGCGGCGCACGGTCCGCTTCATTCTGTTCAGCGGCGAAGAGGAAGGGCTGCTCGGCTCGTGGGCCTACGTGCGGCAGCACCGCAGCGAACTGGACAACATCGTCGCCGTGCTGGTCCACGACATCGGCGTGGGCCGCATCACGGGCTACTCGCTCGGCGGCCGCTCCGAGATGGAAGCGCCGCTCAGCGAGGCGATGGCGCCGATCGCCTCGCGCGGAGCCAACACCGACACCACCGACGCATTCTTCGGCACCGACCACTTCGATTTTCTGCTGGAAGGCATTCCCACGCTGGTGGCCAACCAGGACACCACCGATTACGTCCCCAACTATCACGCCCAGTCCGACACGTTCGACAAGGTGGACCTCACCGAGCTGCGCAACCAGGCCGGCATCGCCGCGGTGGTCGTTTACAACATCGCCGAGAGGCCAAAACGGCTCGCGAAGCGCCAGAACCGCGAAGAGGTGGAGAAGCTGATGCGGGACACGCGGCTCGACGAGCAGCTCAAGTTTCTCGGCCTGTGGGACGAGTGGACCAGCGGCGAGCGCGGCCGCCAGCCCGGCCCCGGCCCTTTGCACCACGCCGCCACGCAATAGCCGCAGCCCAGGTCTTTGGCAGCCTCAATGAGCCAAGGTGGTGCAGCGAAGGCGGCGCCAGACGAAGATGTGAGGGAGTTCCTGCCGTGGATACTTTCCTTCGGCGGGATCCTCCTGGTCCTCTTTGCGCCCCTCTTTGATGGGATCTATCACCTCAATGAGGTCATCCGGGATCTGGGCCTCGCGCTGCTGGTCGCGGGCGCCGCCACAATTGGCATCGAAAGGTAAGAGGGTCAAGAAATTCAGCGAGGCGCTCTCGGCTCAGTTGAAAGAAAAATTGAATGAGATTGAACAGACCACGAGAGACCTGATTTATCGCGGCCCTCTTCCTTCGGAGTACTACGAAAAAGTCTCGGCACGCCCGCTACTATTGGCTCTTGCTGGCGGAGAGCCATTTGACCCGGCGGCTGTTCGGAGCGATGCTGCGGCGGATCGGATCACTGCCGTTGCCCCCGGGTTAGAGTCCGCAACCGGCAGGAGAAACTTGGCGGAGCAAGGACGGGCGTGGCGAGGTGTCCGAGAAATCACGCGGGAAACGGACCAGGGCGCGACTCGACCCCATTCGGAGGGCGCGCGGGCAGTGGCCGAATCGCTCGCTGGCGTCAAAATGGGAATCCTGGGTTAGTGGATCAGAGCCCTAAACAGTTCCGGCCTCATCACGATGAACAACGCTATCATAAGGCCGACGGCCAATCCCACGATTGCCCCGGCAGCAACCCCACGCCTGAGCATTTTTTGCTCGGTGTTCGTCATTTCGCCTCTCCTATGGAGAAGAGCATTTTACCACAACCGTAGGTCAAACTGTAACAGTGCCGTTACGCCAGCTTCCTCCGGGCGGACCCGGCGCGTGAGCGGTGGATGGTGTTCCTCATTCCCATTTGAATACCTCTATTGGGAGGATCAGTATCCCGGCTCGACCCGCTTCACGCGCGTTCGGGCGAAGATCGAAGGTTCTGATGGGTGGCTTTTCAATCAGTCCACTATCGCGCGAGCAGCAGTGCACACCGACGCAGGGATTCGATTCCAGCGGTCCGTCCCGATGGCGCGCGGCGAGGCGCTCGTGGTGGAAGAGGGGTCCACCAAAGTCATGAACCGCCACGATCTGGAGTGCTTTATCGTGGGCGATCCCACGCAGGGCGTGGAGTGCCGGGTGGAATATCCCGAGGATCCGGCCGTGGAACTGGAATTTCCCGAATTGGAATTGAAGCCCGACGGGTTTCCGACGCCGCCGGAAGAGCCTGTGGTTGGAGGACGGCTCCGATCCGTGTGGCAGTTTTCGCGGCCCATGCCACCGTATTCTTACTTTATTGTCCGCTGGCGCAAGAGGAAACCGGCGAGCGGATGAGGACTCACGCCAGAATCGGTTTGATCACGTTGCCTTCCACGTCGGTGAGGCGGAAGTCGCGGCCGCTGTAACGGTAGGTCAGCTTGGTATGATCGATGCCTAGCTGGCGCAGGATGGTCGCCTGCAAGTCGTGCACGTGGACCGGGTTCTCGACGGCCTTGAAGCCGAACTCATCGGTCGCACCGTAAGTCGTGCCGCCCTTGATGCCGCCGCCGGCCAGCAGCGTGCTGAAGCCGTAGCTGTTGTGGTCGCGGCCGTTCTGCACCTTCACCAGCCCGCTGATCTCGACCGCCGGCGTGCGGCCAAACTCGCCGCTGATGATC
>DASQHK010000520.1:0-2543 GCA_035632135.1 Bryobacterales bacterium | reverse complement strand
CCAGGCCGCCCATGGCAGCGGCATAGGCGCCGATCGTTTTGCGGACCTGGTAAGCGAACACCTCGAGCGCCAGGCGGGCATCGGCGGAGCCGGCGGCCTCCAGGTCCCGCACGTCGCCGCCGGCAATGCCCGAGAGGCCGGCCAGGCCGCCCTGCCCCAGCAGCGCTTCGCGCATCTCAGCGGCCGAGCAGCCCAGGCGGTCCATCAGGAACAGCACGGCAAAGGGATCGAGATCGCCGTGGCGCGTGGCGCTCTCCACGCCCGACTGCGGCGAGAAGCCCATGGTGGTGTCCACCGAGACGCCGTTCTGAATGGCGCAGAGCGAGCTGCTGCCGCCGAGATGGCAGGAAACCAGGCGCAGGCCCGCCGCCGGCCGCCCCAGCATCTGCGGCGCGCGCTCCGCTATGTATCGGTGCGAGGCTCCGTGAAAGCCGTAGCGGCGAATGCCGAGCTGGTCCCGCCACTCGCCCGGCACGCCGTAACAGGCCGCCGCCTCGGGCATCGTGCGGTGAAAGCCGGTCTCGAACACGGCGACCAGGGGCGCTTCCGGCGCCAGCTCGCGCAGCACCTCGATGCCTACGATGTAGATGGGATTGTGCAACGGAGCGGCGGCGGCAAACTCGCGCATCGCCGCCAGCACCTGGTCCGTGACCCGGACGGCCGAGCGAAACTGCGGCCCGCCATGAACCGCCTTCAGCCCGATGCCTGACAGCCCGCCTCCGGCCAGCGGCTCCAGCGCCCGCCGCAGCGCCTCCCGATAGCCGGCGGCGCCGGCAAGGCGCTCCACCTTGCCGCGCTCGAGCACGGTCTCGGCCGGCATGTCCAGAATCTGGTATTTGAGCGAGGTAGATCCGAGGTTGGGGACCAGAATCCTCAATTCGTGCTACCGTCCCGCCAGCGCGGCGCGGATCTTCTTCAGCGTGTCGGCGGCGTAGGACTGATACGGGCCGGCGATCTTGGAGGACTGCGTCAGGTAGTTGACCGCCTCGCTCTGGCGATTGAGCTTGGCGCTCGACAGGCCGAGATAGTAATAGATGCCGCCCAGCACTTCGTTGTTGCCCTTCAGAGCGGTGGCGGCCGCCGTCAGCTCCTTGTGCGCCGGAACGAATTTGTCCTGGCCGGCCAGGCTGCGCCCGATCACCCAGTGGGCCAGGCCGAGGTAGGTGTTCTTGCGCTTGGTCCATTCCTCGTCGCTGATGCTTTCCGGTTTGGGCTTGGCCGGCAGCGCGTCGAGGATCTTCTTGCCGTACGTTTCAGCCTCGGCCGGCTGGCCTTTGCCCACCAGCGCTTCGCCGACCAGGTAGAGGTAACCCTCGTTGGAGGGGTCGGCGGCCAGAGCGCCCTGCGCCGCCTGCACCATCTTGTCGGTCTGCCCGAGCTGCTGGTAAATCACGACGTACAGCGCGTCGAGCTGCTTGTCGAACTGGCCGCCGGGAAAATCTTTGCGCAGCGTGTCGAGCAGCAGCAGCTTGTTTGGCGGCGCCGTCTGCTTCTGAGCGCTCTCGTAGAGCGCATACTGATTGTACTGATCCACTTGCGTGGCGAAATCGACGCTGCGTTTCCAGGCATCCACGTCGTCGGCGTCGGCGGGCTTGGGCTTGGCCTTGGCTTTCACCGCCAGGTCGTGAGCTTTCTCCACCATCTGCACCAGCATCTGGGGGTCGCCCTTGCCCTCGACCCCTTTCACCAGGAAGTGCGCGATCTCCAGATCGTCCGGCGCCTTGGCCTGGGCCTTTTGCCCGTGTTCGATCGACTTGTCCCAGTTGTTGACTTTGAGATACTCGCCCTGCAGCAGCAAGTGGACGTAGCCGGCTGCTTCATGGTTCGGGTACTGCGTCAGGAATTGCTCGAGCAGGGCGATCTTTTTGCTCGAATCTTTCTCATCCGCGGCCTGCTGTAAGAGCTGGCCCTCTGGCGAGGTCGTGTTGATGGTAATGTTGCGGACTTGCGTCCAGCCCGGGGCTGCGAACAACAGCGCGAGCCACAATGTGGTGATGATGAGCCTGTTCATACACCCCTCCCCCGAACAGGGATACTACGCTAAACGCCCCCTGGAATCAAGCGCCGTTGGAAGCGATAAGGAAGGGAGCCGCCGGGCTCGGCCGGGCGATGGCGGACCCAAGGGCGGACCGGCGAGGGCCAGGCATGGAACGGAATAAGGAGGGCAACCGCCAGGTTCCGCCGGGCGATGGCGGACCCAAAGGGCGGACCGGCGAGGGCCCCGGCGGGGGGCTGCCACCTCGGGGATACGCCAGAGTAACCGGACTCGCCTGGGCTCCGCCTTTGCTATATGATAGGCCCGATTGTCGCCCTCAGCCGGTAGAGAACCCGCCGGCCGGGAGGCCCCGGCTGAAATGAAGAAAAGCAAGAAAAAACAGATCGCCTGGTGGAGCGCGATAGGCGTGGCCACCGTTGCCTTCACGGCGTACTGGCTGTTTGGGTCCGGTCCCAAGCTGAAGCCGGTGCTCGAGACAGCGCCGGTCGAGTTCGGCGACCTGACGGTCGAACTGCCGGCCACCGGCAGCATCGACGCGGTCAACGTG
>DASQHK010000519.1:0-4191 GCA_035632135.1 Bryobacterales bacterium | reverse complement strand
GGCTCGTCCTCCACCGGCAGGCTGACCGGCGAAAAGCGGAACCACTGCTGGATGTAGGCGTCGTCGACCTTGCGGCGGGCCTGGATCCAGCGGCGCTTCTCCATCACCCGGCGCAGGTTGCGCACCGTCAGCAGGAAGGCCTTGATGGACGTCTGCTCGCGCACCAGGCAATAGGCCACAATGCCCAGGTCGCGCACGGTGATGGGAACCAGGTGGCGCAGGTAGAGGCTGGGAGTGATGTTTTTCAGCCGCATCAGGAAGCGGTTCTTCACCGAGTGCATGTTGATTTCCGCCGGCACCGCGCGGCGCATCCCCGGCCGCAGCTTGCGCACGTGGTAGCCGCGCGCGTAGGGCACGTAGATGCACTTCCAGCCCAGAAGCTGCGAACGCCATGCCAGGTCGGCGTCCTCGCGATAGGAGAAAAAGTCGGGATCGAAGAACTCGCCGCCGACCGATACGTCGTCGATCATCTCGCGGCGATAGCAGGCGGCCGCGGCGGTGGCGCCGAAAACGTATTCGTAGCGCAGGTAGTGGCCGTTGTCGCACTCCTGGCTGCCGCGATCGAAGTGCCGCAGCATCGGGGTGAAATAGATGCCGGTCGAATCGACGATGGGCTTGTCCGGAATGTCGAAGCCGGGGCCCATGGTGAGCAGCTTGCCGCAAACCGTCCCCACGCCCGGATCGATCTGGCCGCCCTCCACCAGCGCCTCGATGAAGCCCGGCAGCAGGAAGACGTCGGGATTGAGCGTCAGCACCCACTCGCCGCGCGAGAGCGCGATGGCCTGGTTCTGCGCCGCCGCAAAGCCGACGTTCTCGTCGTTGTAGATCACCACGCAGCGGTCCTCAAAACGCTCCAGAATGTCGGCTGTCCCGTCGGTCGAGGCGTTGTCGATGATAATGACTTCGAACTTCGGGTATTTCTGGCCGAGAACCGCCTCCAGGCACCTGCGAATGAAGCGACCGCTGTTGTAGGTAACGATGGTTACTGAAACCATTTCACGTGAGTACATGAGGTTGAACCCGTTCCGCTGTCGCCGGCCGGCGCTTGAGCGCCAGGCCCATCACCTTTCCGTAGATTCGCCAGGACTCACCCCGTCCCGGCGCCGCCACCATTCGCAGCCATGCGCCCGCCAGCACTGCGGCCCGCACGGCGGTCCGCCCCAGGGGCGCGAAGTGCTTGTCGGTATAAGATAAAAGGCTACCATACCAGTAAATTTGCCGCTGTTCCAGTGAAATCCGCGCCAGCGAATGGGCCCCACGGTGGCGGGCCACCGCGGCCGGCTCGTAGCGGATGCGATAACCCGCCTGCCGAACTCTCCGGCACAGGTCCACATCTTCAAACCACAGCGGGAAAAAACGTTCGTCCCACCCGCCCACCGCCTCGAGCACGTCCCGGCGGACCATCAAAAAAGCGCCGGCCGGCTGCTCCACGTCCTGGGCGCGGCTGTAATCGAGGTCCAGGCGCCGGTAGCGCCGATTGACCGGGTTGCCGGGCCAGGCCCGGTTGACCAAGAGCGCTTCCAGCGCCAGGGCGGCCGGGGTGGGAAAGGCCCGGATATTGAACCCCACCTGGGTGCGGCCCGCAGCGTCCACCAAGCGGCCCGCAGCGGCCCCCACGGCTCGGTCTTCCAACTGCTCGGCCAGAGGCTGCAAGCCGCCGGCAACCGCTGCGTCGGGGTTCAAGAATAGCACCAGGGGGCTGGCGGTGGCGCGAACGCCCTGGTTCGCGGCGGCAGCAAACCCGCGATTCTCCGGATTGGCGATCAGGCGAACGCCCCTCCGGTGCTGCCCGGCGAGCCGGCAGGTTTGGTCCGCCGAGCCGTTGTCCACGACGACAATTTCGGCGACATTCTGCAAGGATTCGAGGCAAGCGTCAATCTCGGCGGCGGAGTTATGCGTCACCACCACCACGGCCACGTCGCGCGTCACCGTGCGGGCTCCTGCGGGGCGGCCGCACTTTCCGGGGCGCCGGCGGAGCCCGCCAGGCGAAAATACCAGCGCCAGTAGGCGTCCCACCCCGCGGCGCGCGCGAAGCGGGCCACTTCAGCCTCGGATCGCATCAGCACGTTAGCAAGCTCGTTGCCATTATCGCGCCCGCTCCACCGGCCGGCGGCGCCGCGATGGACTGCCGCACTCGCCTTTAGGCCTGCCAGCAATCCCCGGGCGTAGGCCAGCGGATGGCCGTGCCGCAGGGCAAGCAGCGCCCACAACGCCTGCGCCACCACGATGGGCCGCCAGAACCGCCGCCGCAATCCCGCCGGGTAGAATTTGGCCAACAGCAAGATTTGATTGCGGGTGAGGGCCTGCACCATGGCGGGGCTGCGGGCGCCGAGCGTGGAGCTGGCGCGGTGATACGCGACCGCCTCGGGCACATAAACGCCCGGAAGGTTGAGCAGGGCCGCGCGGAGGCCCAAATCGACGTCTTCAAGGTAGGCGAAGAAGGCCTCGTCGAACAGGCCGGCCCGGTCGAAAAACTCGCGGCGGGCGAGGAGCGCCGTCGCCGATGGGAAAAAAGTACAGCGGGGTGTGTCAAATAGGGGTCCATCGGGGCGGCCGTGACCCAGCCGGCACGCCGCGCCGCCGCGGCAGATGGCGTCGCCAACTCCATCGATGCGGTCGCGGCGGGCGTGGTCGACCAGCTTGCCGATAGCGAACCAGCGCCCGGGTTCCGCGACCGCCCGGGCCAGCGTTTCGGTCCACCCCGGCGAGAGTTCGACGTCGTTGTTGAGAATCACGACCAGCTCGCCGCGCGCGGCCTCCAGGCCGCGGTTCACGGCGAAGCTGAAGCCGGTGTTCCTGCCCAGTGGCAATACCTTCGCGCCGGCGCCCTCGGCGATTGCGATCGAATCGTCCGCCGAGCCGTTATCGGCCACCAGCACCTCGAGCGGCGCGAGCGTTTGGGCGCGGATGCTCGCGAGCGCGGCGGCGAGCAGATCGCCGTGGTTCCAGTTGGGGATGATGAAGGAGACCGAGGCCGGCACAGGCGAGCCTCACCGAAACCGTTTCCGGATCAGAAACAGCAGGTTGTGAATGCCGTCCCGCCAGGGGTTCAGCTTGATTTCGCCGAGCCGGGAGGAGTAGAGGATGGAGATCTCGCCGAAGCGGATTTGCGGGTGCTTGAGCGCCTCGATCTTGATTTCTTCCGAGAAGGCCATGCTGTCGGACTCCAGTTTCATCAGCGGCAGGATGCTGCGGCGAAAGACCCACATGCCGGACTGCGAGTCGCGCACCCAGTGAAAGTAGAGCAGCGAGGTGGCGAGCGAGAGGATCAGATTGCCGAGCTTGTGCTTGAGGCTCATGGAGCGCCGGTCGCGCACCGGAAAGCGCGAGGCGTTGAGGAAATCGACTTGCAGGTGCAGGAACGCTTCGAGCAGGTAGGAGATGCCGTCGACCGGATAAGAGTGGTCGCCGTCGAGCGTGACGATGAGGTCGCCGGTGGCGTGGGCGAAGCCTTTCTTGTAAGAGCGGCCGTAGCCGCGCACGTCTTCGCGGATCACGATGGCGCCGAGTGACGAGGAGATTTGTCCGGTGCGGTCGGTCGAGCCGTTATCGACCACGATCACCTCGTCGACGTAGCGGGGCATGCGGCGGAGGATCTGCTCGATGCCCTCCTCTTCGTTGAGGCACGGGATGATCACGGTGATGCGGTGGTTCTTATACACGCAGGGGCCGGGAAGCGGGATGCTATAATTTCGGTGAATGAAAACCTTGATTGTACTGGTTCTGGCGGCGTGTTTGGGCGTGTGGGCGGCGGAAACTCCGGCCGCACGGCCCAGCCTCGCCTCGGTCCACAAGGTCTACCTGATGCCGATGGCAGGGGGCCTCGACCAGTACCTGGCCGAGCAGTTGACGGCCCAGGGGCCGCTCACCGTGGTGGTGGACCCCAAGCAGGCCGACGCGGTGTGGAGCGAGCAGGTCGATCCGGCCTTCGGCGACACGCTCGAGGCGATGTACCCGCCGGCGAAAGCCGCTAAACCGAAGAAGGACGATGGCGCGATCCAGCAGGACCAGCCGCAGAAGCGCTCCTTCGGGCGGGGGCGGGGGAATATCTTTCTGGTAGCGGTGGGCTCGCGGCAGGTGATCTGGTCAACCTATCTGAAACCCAATGACCACTCCCCCAAGGCGCTGCACCGGGCGGCGGGGACCATCATCAAACAACTGAAGAAGGACCTGGGAGCCGAGCAGTAGCGG
>DASQHK010000518.1:0-1876 GCA_035632135.1 Bryobacterales bacterium | reverse complement strand
ACCACCACCCCCGGCAAGCCCGGCCGCATGAACGTCGCCCAGGGCCTTTACCACGATCGCAAGATTCCCGCCTTCACCATGGAACAGATGATCGCGCGCAATTCCAAGCTCGGCCGCTTCCCCACCGTCCAAGATCGCCTGGAATTCGGCGCCGCGCTCGCCCGGGCGATGGCCGGCACTGTCACCGGCCCGGCGGATGCGCGTGCAGGTAATGAATGATCTCCCGGGCCACCCGCTCATTGCCCTCCGCCGAGAAGTGTCCGTTGTATCGCACATAGTAGCGGGCGAAATCTTCGCGGGCAAAGAGGGGGCCGAAGTCGATGTGCGGGACGCCGCTTGCGTCGAGGTGGCGCTGGAGCGGCGCGTAGACGCACCGGCCGTACGTCTTCAGCAGGCCCACCGTGTGCTCCATGGGGAACACCAGCACGAGCGGCCGCTCGCCCCGCTCGGCGCACAGCGCGGCGAAGCGATCGATCAGGCGGGCCAGAATCCGGAACGCCTCGGACGATTCGTTGTAGAGGTGATACGGCTTGAACCGCCGCGCCTCATCCTCATAGGTAGGGTGCACGCGCAGCCGGATCTCGAGCGCCCCCCGCCGCAGAAAAAACGGCGCATGGCTCAGGATAATCCAGGTCGCCGGCCACTCCAGCCGGCGCGGCGCGCCCAGCACGTCCTCGTTGTAGTGCGGCCAGTAATCGAGCTTCCGCAGCGAGTCCACAAACACCGGATCGAGCAGCCGCCCGGCGTCCTCCGGCCGCGCGATCGGGTTTGGCTTGAGCCGTAGGCCGTCACCATCTAGGAAAAACCGCGGCTTTGGCGGTCCCCAGTCCTCCATGTAAAACGCGCGATAGATGTTGACCACCCGCGCGATGTTCTCCTCCTGGATCCCCAGGATGGTGTACTCCGTCCTCACCGGCGTGCGTCGGTATTTCAGCAGCGCCTGATCGGGGCCGTAGCCGGGCACGCCATAATTCAGACACGCCCACCGCATCTCCCGCTCGATCGCGGCTTCCCAGGTCTGCCCGTCGCCCACATCGGAGCCAAACGTGAAGCTGTCGCCGAAGGCCTTGATCTGATAGACCGCTGCTTGCGGATAATCTGCGCGGCGCGCCGCTCCCAGGTTGTTCTTCGACCCCGCCCCGACGTCCCAGCCCAGCTCCGGATCGTAACTGTTCGCCAGCCAGAACTTCAAGCGGGCGGGCGAAACGCTCGAGCGATCATAAAAAATGCGGCTGCTATCGAGCGCCTGGAGCGCCAGATACAGCGCGCCGTCGGCAATCAGCCAGCTTGCCGCCAGCAGTGCCAGCCGCCGGATCACGCCCCAGGCCCTTGGTCGGTCATACCTCGTATGATAACCACACGCCAGTGGCCGGTCCGCTTCATCAAGCCAATTTGCAACGCTCTCCCTCGCCCCAGCGCATCACTAAGTCGCTGCAACCAAAGAGACTCCTCCGGAAGCGACCGCCATCGCCCCCGGCCGTTCGGAACATGTTTTTTACCGATCAAAGCCAATCCCATGTGCGGACCATCAGGAAAATTCATACGTCGCCCCTGGTCCCACCGCGGCGCAGCCCGCAGGCTTCCTGCGTTTGACACCTCCTCCGCCCCAATGCTATCGTGTCGTTTCGCTCAGCCTGCCTCACTGCTGCTTATGGAAACCGCAGGGGCTATAACGGCCCTACAACGGACTCCACTCTACTCCGTCCACCGAGCCTCAGGCGCCAAGATGGTCGATTTCGGCGGGTGGGACATGCCTGTCGAGTACTCCGGCATCATCGACGAGCACTTGGCCGTGCGCACCCGCGTTGGGCTGTTCGACGTCAGCCACATGGGCGAAATCGAGATTCGCGGCCCCCACGCCCTGGAGCTGGTCGAG
>DASQHK010000517.1:0-4326 GCA_035632135.1 Bryobacterales bacterium | reverse complement strand
GTGTAGCTGCGCCCCTGAAATTCGAGCGCGGTCTCATCCCGCCGCCCGACCAGCGACAGGTCGAACAGGTGTGTGAGATTCATGTTCCTCTAATGCTACACTCAACTTCCATGAAGCTCACCTGGTTGCTGGCTGCTGCGCTGTGCGCCGCGCCGGCCTTCGCCCAGCCCGCGCCTTCCGATGCCGCCGCCGGCGCCGGCACGTATCGCGTCTACTGCTCGGAGTGCCACGGCCGCGAAGGCCACGGCGGCCGCGGTCCCGACCTCACCTCCGGCCGCTGGACGCACGGCTCGACCGACGCCGACATCGCGCGCGTCATCGCCAAGGGCGTTCCCGGCACCGGCATGCCCGCCTGGGGGGGCGACTTCGACGACACCGCGGTCCGCCAGCTTGTCGCTTTCGTTCGCTCCTTGAACGCCGGCGGCGCTCCCGTGCTGCCCACCGGCAACGCCGAGCGAGGCCAGGAAAGTTTTTGGGGCAAGGGCAACTGCGGCGCTTGCCACATGGTCAGCGGCCGCGGCGGACGCTTGGGACCCGAGCTGACTCGCATCGGCGCGCAGCGCTCACTGGCCTATCTGCGCGAGTCGATCGTGAAACCCTCCGCCGACATTGCCCCCGGCTATGAAGCCGTGCGCGTCCGTCCCCGGCGCGGCAGCTCTATTACCGGCATCCGGAAAAACGAAGACAACTTCACGATTCAGATCTTCGATACCTCGGAGAAGTACCATTCCTTCCAGAAGGCCGACCTCGACTCGCTCGAAGAGATGCCGGAATCGCTCATGCCGCCCGGCTCGCTCTCTCCCGCCGAGGTCGATGACGTGGTGGCTTATCTCGACACGCTGCGAGGAAAACCATGAGGCTTTGCGCACTTTTCTTATTGGCTCTGGCCCCGCTGGCCGCGCAGTACCAGAACTGGACCATCTACGGGGCGAACGTCGGCTCGCAGCGTTACTCGCCGCTGCGGCAAATCAACGCCTCGAACGTCAGCCGTCTGACCGTCAACTGGGTCTTCCAGCCGCGCGTCGAGGGCAACTTTGAAGCCACGCCGCTGTTTGAGGACGGCATCCTCTATTTCACCGGCCCCGGCGGGCACGCCTGGGCGCTCGACGCCCGCACCGGCCGCGACCTCTGGCATTATCACCGCCCCATCCCCGAAAAGCAGGGCATGTGCTGCGGCCCGCTCAATCGCGGCTTCGCGCTGAAAGGCGACCGGCTGTTTCTGGTGACCATCGACTCGCACGTCGAAGCGCTCGACAAGAAGACCGGCCGCCTGCTGTGGGATACCGAGATGGCCGACTACAAAGAAGGCTACTCGGCTACCGTCGCGCCGCTGCTCGTGAAGGACAAGATTGTGGTCGGCATCGCCGGCGCCGATATGGGCACGCGCGGTTTCGTCGACGCCTACTACATCGACACGGGGAAGCGCGCGTGGCGCTTCTGGACCATTCCCGGCCCCGGCGAGAAAGGCTCCGAAACCTGGACCGGCGAGGCTTGGTCGCGCGGCGGCGGCTCGGCCTGGGTCACCGGCTCCTACGACCCGGCGCTCAACCTGGTCTACTGGGGCATCGGCAATCCCGGCCCGGATCTGAACGGCGACGTCCGGCCGGGCGCCAATCTTTTCAGCGATTGCATGGTCGCGCTCGACGCCGACACGGGCAAGCTCAAATGGTATTACCAGTTCACACCGCACGACACGCACGACTGGGACGGCGTCAACGAACCCATTCTCGCCGATCTGACGATTCACGGCGTCCCGCGCAAGGTCCTGCTGCACGCCGACCGCAACGGCTTCGCCTACGCCATTGATCGCGTCGAGGGCAAGCCCGTGTGGGGTCATCCGTTCGTGAAGACGACCTGGGCCGAAAAGCTCGACAGCAACGGCAACCCGGTCGTCAAGCCCGGCACGGACCCGACCAAAGACGGCGTCGAGGCCTGTCCCGGCCTGGGCGGCGGCAAGAACTGGAACCACGCCGCCTTCAATCCCGACACGGGCCTGTTTTATGTGCCCTCCGCCGAAGAGTGCGAGGTCTTCTTCTCGAGCGACGCGCCGCGCGAGGCCGGCCGCCTGTGGATGGGCAGCGTTAACGAAGCGATTCCCAAGCACAAAGCCACCGGCGCTCTGCGCGCGTTTGACGCTCGCGACGGGCATCTCGTGTGGGAGTTCAAGACCATCCGCCCGCACCGCGGCTCCGTGCTCACCACCGGCGGCGATCTCGTCTTCGCCGGCGACGGCCAGGGCTACTTCACCGCCTTCCACGCCCGCACCGGCAAGGTGCTGTGGAAGCTCGAGGCTGGCGCCGGCATCTCCGCGCCCGCCATGACCTACGAAATGGATGGCCGCCAGTACATCGCCGTCATCGCCGGCGCGGCGCTGTTCACCTTCGCCCTGCCGCCCGAAGCCGCAGGCCGGTAGCGCGGGCGCTCGGCGGTTTGCGAAGTGCTATAGTTTCGGGAAAGAGGTGACGTATGAGACGGCGTGATTTCTTAACGGCAAGTCTTGTTTCCGCGGCCTATCCTTATGCGGCGCGGGCGAGCGTGGGGCGCAAGGCGGCCAACGACATCGTTTCGCTCGGCCCGGCGAAAATCCAGGTGACGCGCCTCGCGATGGGCACCGGGACGGTCGGCGTCGGCGGCTCCTCGAATCAAACGCGCAAGCTGGGCATCAGCGGCCTGGCCGATCTGTTCCATTTCGGCTACGACCAGGGACTGCACTTCTGGGATTCGGCTGACCAGTACGGCAGCCATCCGCACATGAAAGCGGCGCTCAAGATGGTGCCGCGCGAGAAAGTCGCCATCCTGACCAAGACTCACGCTTCGACCGAAGCCGAAATGCGCGCGGACCTCGACCGCTTCCGGCGCGAGATCGGCACCGACTATCTCGACATCGTGCTGCTGCACTGCATGATGGACGATGACTGGCCGGCGCGCCGGAAAGGCGCCATGGCGGTGCTGTCGGAGGCGAAGGAGAAGGGCATCATTCGCACGCACGGCACTTCGTGTCACACGCTGGGCGCGCTGAAAGCGGCGGCGCGCTCGCCGTGGGTCGAAGTGGACCTGGCCCGCATCAACCCCATCGGCTCGCACATGGACGCCGCGCCGCCGACGGTGGTTGCGGTGCTGCGCGAAATGAAGAAGGCGGGCAAGGGCGTGATCGGGATGAAGATTCTAGGCGAGGGCGATCTGCGCCACCGCGTGGATGAAGCGCTCGAATTCGCCCTGCGCCAGGATTGCGTCGATTGCTTCACCATCGGGGCCGAATCGAAGCAGGAGCTGGCCGATCTGATCCGGCGCATTCCGGAGGCGGCGGCGCGGGCGTGAGGCTGCCATGAGGCCTACGCTGCTGACGCGGCGCTCGATCCTGGCGGCGGCTCTCGGCGCGCCGGCGGTCCTGGGCCGGCGCGCGCTGCTCGCGCAAGGCCCCGGCGCCAGCGGGCGCTCTCCACGGCCGAATCCGATGGATTCGATCCTGCTCAAGGACTATCACCCCGACACATCACTGGTGGTCCCCGCGACGCAGGTGCTGAAGCCTCGCTTCCGGGTGATCGACGTGCACTCGCACGTCTACGCCAGCAGTCCCGAGCAAGTGGCCGAGTGGGTGCGCACGATGGACGAGGCGGGAGTCCAGACGACCGTGATTCTCAGCGGGGCGACCGGGGAAAAGTTTGACCGACTGGTGGAACTTTATGCCAAGCCGCATCCGGGCCGCTTCGTGCTCTTCTGCGGCGTGGACACCGCCAACTTCGAAGCCCCCGATTATCCTGAGCGGGCCGCGCGCGAGCTGGAGCGGTGCTATCGCCAAGGCGCGCGCGGGGTGGGCGAGCTGACCGACAAAGGGGGAGGGTTCAACTCCACCGCAGCGGGCGGCATTCCGAAGCCACCGCCGCCGCGCGACAAGCGCCTGCACCCCGACGATCCGCGCCTCGATCTGTATTGGAAAAAGTGCGCCGAGCTGAAGATCACCGCGCATCTCCACATCGCCGACCACCCCTCCGCGTGGCGCGCGCCGGACAACCACCAGGAGCGGCTGCCACCCTATCAGCGATACAACCAATACGGCCGCGACGTGCCTTCCTACGAAGAGCTGCTCGCCATCCGCGACCACACCGTCGAACGGCACCCGGAGACGACCTTCATCATGGTTCACTTCGGCAACCAGGGCAACGATCTGGCGTCGCTGAGCAAGGTGCTCGACCGGTTTCCCAACCTGTTCGTCGATCTTTCCGCGCGCGATTACGAGATCGGCCGGGAGCCGTTCACCGCGCCCAAGTTCCTGACCAAGTACAAAGACCGGGTTCTGTTCGGCACCGACCAGGGGCGGGCGAAGGA
>DASQHK010000516.1:0-7159 GCA_035632135.1 Bryobacterales bacterium | reverse complement strand
GTGCGCAGGGCCATGGGATTGTCGATTTTGGTGCTCAGGGTGAGGGTGGGCAGGCCGAGCAGGAGGTCGGCGACGGGGTTGCGGGTGAAGGTCCCCAGGAAACTGAACTGGCCGCGGCCGAAAAGGTCGTTGACGCCGTCGGCGGAGAAGCGGCGGTACTCGCCGCCGGCCTTGAGGGTGTGGCGGCCGCGCAGATGCGTGACGCTCGCCTGCGCGTGAAACGTGTTGTCGGTCCTGATAATGGGTAAAGCAGTGTTGTCAGCGAGCGAATCGTAGCCGGAGACGACGATGGATGGAAAGCCGAAGTCGCGCGGGTTGCGCGGCAGGCCGGGGATGCCGAGCTGGGTTCCGATGTCGTTGCCGTGATTCTGCTGGAGCACGTCGCGGCGCAGGCGGTTGAAGCCGAAGCGGCCTTCGAGGATCGTTGCCGCGCTTGCCACGTGCGTTTCCGAGACGGCGAGGTTCTGGCCGCGGTCGATGATGAAGCTGCCGAAGCCGGGAACGTTGGTGACGCCCTCGTTGAACGGCGCGAGGCTGCGGTCGTGGCTGAAGTTGTAGCGGACGTAAGCGGTGTCGCGGTCCGAAAAATAATGATCGAGGCGGCCGTAGGCCTGGTCGACGCGGCCCGGGGCGACCGGCGCTGAGACCAGATTCTGGGCCGGGTCGTTGCGATTGGGATTGGGCCAGTAGCGGGCCAGCGCCGAGCCGATGGGGTCGAGGCGGCTGGCGGGAATCTGGTTGCCGGGGAACGGGCGCTGGGTGAAGGGATCGATGATGGACTGCGAGTCGGCGGAAAAATCGCCGGCCTTCTCGGCGGCGGTGGGGACGCGCGCGGTTTTGGTGGCGGCCTGGCGGAGCCGCGTGCCTTCGTAGCCGAGGAAGAAAAAGTCGCGCTCTTTGCGCATCGGGCCGCCGCCGGCGCCGCCGAACTGGCTGCGCTGGAACTGCGGGATGGGACGGCTGGGGTCGTCGAAAAAATTGCGGGCGTCGAGATCGGCGTTGCGCAGGTATTCGTAGAGCGTGCCGTGAAACTGGTTGGTGCCGGCGCGGGTGAGCACGTTGACCTGCGCGCCGCCGCTGCGGCCATACTCGGCGGGATAATCGCTCGCGTGGAGCCGGAACTCGCGCACGGCGTCGAGCGGCGGGCTGACCACGATGCGGTTGATGAACAGATCGTTGTTGTCGACGCCGTCGAGCAGGAAGTTGTTGGAGGCCTCGCGCGCGCCGTTTACGTGCAGGCCGCTGGAGTTCTGCCGCGAGAGTTCGGAGCCGGGCGCGGCGGGCAGCGAGCCGGCGGCCAGCAGGGCGAGCTGGAGAAAATCGCGGCTGTTGAGCGGCAGGTCGGCCAGCGTTTCGCGATTGATGACCGTGCCGAGCGCGGCGTTCTGCGGCTCGAGGAGCGGCGTGCTCTCGAGCACCACCAAGCCTTGCTTTTCGACGCCGAGGGAAAGCCGGAGGCTGACTTGCAGTTGGCGGCCGACCTCGAGACGCAGCTCGCGGGAGGCGGTCTGAAAGCCCGGATGAGAGGCGGTGATGCGATAGGGACCGACGGGCAGCAGCGGGAAGCTGTATTCGCCGGCGGCGCCGGATTCGGTGGCGCGCACCAAGCCGGTTTCTAGCTGCTCGGCCTTGACCTGGGCGCGGGCGATGGCGGCGCCGGTGGGATCAAGAACCTGGCCGCTGATGCGGCCGCCGGCGGTTTGCGCCGCGCAGCAGGAAGCCACGAGCGCTGCCAAAAGCGCCAAGCGGTGCGATTGCATACGAGGCAGAGGCGGTGAAAGAACTGACAGCCGCGAATCAACGCGAGTTCACGCGAATGAAAACGTTCGGCCCAGCGGCCCGTTCGCAAGTGAAGGGACCACAAAAATTCTAACATGCCCGGCGGCCCGGAGCGCGCGCGGGCCGGCATACGACATGCCCTACGGGGCGCTCGCGCGGCGCGAGGACGCGGCCTTTCTCAGAAGGATGCAGGGGGCTTTCGTTGCCGCTCACCGGCCCGTGGCGCGAGGAACGCCCGGCGCCTTATTGGGCCGGCGGGGTAATGATCTGCACCGGGCTGATCTGGATGATCTCAGCGAAATTCTGGGTGGGCAGGGGCACGTCGAAGCCGTGATCCATCAGCGTGCGGCCGCTCGAGGCCGTCGCCGTGCCGGCCTCCTGCAACTTAACCACGTATTCGGAATCCGGGCGCAGGCCGAGCGGCGTTACGTGCTCCTGGTCCTGGTCCGACTCCATGCGGAACACAAAAATCACCGCGCTGTTCATCGGACGGTTGTAGGATTCGTAGACCTCATTATGCAGCCCGTCCGGCGGCGGGCTCAAATGAAACATCTTGCTGTTCCGGATGAGCAGCCGCGTGGATTTGTAGAACGCCACTTCGCCCGCCACGCGGCTAATGTCGGCCTCGCTCCAATTGCTGAGCTGCCCCATCAGGATCCACGGTCCGCCCCCCACCATGCCGCTGCGCAGCGAGAATGTCGATCCCGCCGGCCCCATATAGCGGTCAATGTAGCGCGGCGGGAACGGGAAGCTGGCGCCGTAGATCGCGTTCCGGGTGGTCAGCTCGTCGGAGTTATCGCTAGCGATCGAAGTGGTGTAGTTGCGGACCATCTGGTAGGTCATCATCCGCCCGCCCGACTCGCAGTTCTCGATCGACACCTGCGGGGCCTGGCTGCGAATGGCGGCGACGATCTCATCGATGCCATGCACCGCGTTCGAGTAGTTGCTGTTGGCGCTGGCATGGGTGTGGGTCGTACGAGTACATTCCTGGACCATGTTCACGCCGTCCTGCAGCAGCCAGTCGACGTTATACTCCTGGACCACCCGCAGGGCCTCGGAGATGATCCATTGTTTGGCCGGCTCGTGCGAGGGGCACAGCGAGTAGGCGCCGAAAAATCCGTCCGGCGTGGAGGTGGTCCAATCCGGGTGCTGCTGCAAGATCGGGGAGTTGGCGTCGGCTTCGGTCAGCGGAAAATGCACGCCGAACTTCATGCCCTTGGCGTGCACGTAATCCGACAGCGCGCGCAGCCCGGAAGGGAACTTCACCGGATCGGCGTGCCAATCCCCCAGCGCCTTCGCCCAGCCCATGTCCACGGTGAACAGCTCTACGCCCAGGCCGGAGGCCACGTCGGCGGCGCGGCGCAGCAGCGCCTCGTTGATTTGGTCCTGGTAGCCCCAGGAATCCCACGCGAGATAGGGGAACTGCGGCCGGTCGGGCATGGGCGAGCCCATGGCGCGTTCCACAAAGCGCTGCGTGCGGTAGCCGGCCTCGTCCCAGTCACCGGTGAAGGAACCGAAAAAGACGGCCGGCGCGGCAAACTCCTGGCCCGGGTCCACGCTCTGCGCGAGGCCTTCGACGGAACCCTCGAGCTTGAGGCTGGCGCTGCCCGCGTCATGCCACAGCGACATCTGTGCGCGGCCGTTGAACTCCCAGCCGATGGCCAGCCCGCTGTCCTGCGCGTCCCGGATCGCGACCCAGGAGCAATGATCCGCGAAGGCGCCGCTATTCAGAAACAGCGGCGCGCCGAGCCCGGTCAGGTCCGTTTCGTGGGTCGCAAAATCACCGTCGCTCGAGCCCCACTGCCCCACGTGAAAGCTCCGATACGTCTGGTTCCCGTCGTAGAAATTCGCCGCCAGAAAATCCGCCGAGGTCACATTCACGCTCTTCGAGCCAGCGTTCTGAAAGCGGTATCGCTGGCGCAGAAAGGCAAAGTTGCCGTAAACCTCCGCCTCCAGAATGACCTGCACATCGGCGCCCACCGGCTGGAGCACGATCGTCAGCCGCTTGCCGCCGTTATCGATGTCGCTGATCGTGCCCGACGGCGTGAAGTAGGCGGTCTGGCTGTTGAGTTGTAGCGTATCGGTCCCGAGCTGGATCGCGGCGGCGGGATTTTGCGGCGACGCAGCCCACGTCCTGCCGTTTCGCTTGTCTGTAAAGGAAGTCAGCCGGAAGCTTCCATCGCCATACCAGCCGTAAACGGCGGCGACGGTATCGTTCTCGATCGTCCACGTGGTCGCCGGCAGACCCGGGTCCTGCACGGCGGGTGACGCCGCCACAGCCAAAACCGCGATCAACAGCAGACGACGCCACATTCTCCCACCACTCTCCTCTTGTCTATAATTAGGTGTTGCGCTGGAGGCAATCGTTACAAGACCAAGGAAAGTTATCGGCAGGATTCCGGCCGGATTAATCCACTTTGTAAATAAAAATGGAATAGCCCGCTCTGGCTTCGGGCATACGTACTTGAAAGCAATGGAAATAGTCGCGGTGCGCCGCGTCAAAAAACTGCCCGTGCAGATACATGACGCTCACCGCGTAAAGGCCCTGCTGGGGAACCAGGCGGTTTGGCAGATGGAATTGCGGCCACGGCGGTGGCTGCACTTGCACGATGTCCTGGATGCCGTAGCGGCGGAACTGGCCGTAACCCCAGTAATAGAGCTTCAAGTGTTGCACGTGGTTTCGCCGGATGTAGGCGGCCAGCTCGGGGAGGTTCTGCCCCCAGTCCACGTTGCTGTCCGAAAGGTACTTCCAACCCTGCTGCGGCCCTCCGACCCACTCGTTGAAGTATGCGATCCCTTGCGGATAAATGGAAATAGAAGCCGCCGCCAGCCAGACAAACACCGCCGCCAGGGCCGCCTGCCCCGCGCGGCCGGCCAGCGCCCGCTCGATGGCGAATCCGCCGAGCAGCAAAAAAAACGGAATGCCCGGCAACACCAGCCGCACGCCCAATTGCAGGTTCGACTGCGCCGCGAGGCTGACGTATAGCAGGCCCGGCGCCAGCAGAAACCAGTCGGCGGCCGCCGCCCGCCGCGAGGCGATCCGTTGCGCCACCAGGATCAACCCGGCGAAAAACAGAATCTGCAGCGCGATCGGCGTCTTGATGGCCAGCGCGACCGGGAAATAGGCCAGGCTCCCACTGGTGCGCGCGCGGCCCAGCAGGTAAATCGGCGCTCCATATTTCTGATAGGTGTTGAGCGATCGCACGCCGGTCTGCAAGTCCTCCGGCGTCGGGACGAGGCGAAAGACGTGCGCCGCCGCCACGTCCCATCGCGAGAACCCTTCCTTGTACAGCATGGTGCGCAGGTCCTGCTCCGTCAGCCGCCGCGCCTCAAACCGGTACGAAGCAAGCAGGCCTATGTAAGGAATCAGCAACACCGACGCGAGCGCGAACGCCAGCCGGCGTCCCGCCGGCCGCGGGGGCCATACCGCCCGCGCCGCCACCAGCAAGACGCCCAGCGGGACCGCGATCAGCAGCGACAATTTGGCCAGAAGCGCCAGCAGGACGCTCATCCCGAGCAATGCCGAATTTCTTCGGCTGGGCGCGAGCCAGAACCGCCAGCCGCAAAACGCAAACAGCAGATAGGTGAACGTCGTGGCCAGGTCGTTCTTGAGCAGGCAGCCGTGCGCGAGCGGCGTCGGCAGCAGCACCCACGCCAGCAAAAGCAGCAGCGCCACGCGCGGCCCCCACAACAGCCTCCCCCAATGCCACAACAGCAGCGCCGTCAGCATCGGGAAAATCGCCGCCGCGAGGCGCATCAGATAAAAGAGCTGCTGGATCTGTTCCGGCTCCAGGTGATCCAGGATCGCCGCCGCCACATCCTGCTTCCAGGCGCGCTTCCACTGCGGCAGCTCCGGGTAGAGCGGGATGTGCAGCGCGCGGGGAACCCAGCCCGTCGCGATCTTGATCAGCGGCGGAAAGTCTCGCGGGTAAAGATCGGGCCGGTCGAGCCAGTAGAGATAACTGCCTAGCATGTGGGTCGGCTCGTCGTAGGTGAGGCCCACGCGCCACGCCTGCCAGCCCAGCGCCACCAGATACGCGCCGAGCACCAGCGCCACTACCCGCCGCTCATTCCCCTCGATCGCACGGGTATAGAATGTCGCTATGCGTTCCGCCATCCTCGTCTTGCTCTCGATCGCCAGCATGGCCAGCGGCTTGGCCCAAGCGCGGCCGCCGCCTGAAAGCGCGCGCCCGCCGGGGCGTCCGCCAGGCGCGTTTGCCGCCGCTCCTGCCGAGCCCGATCATCACCACGACGAACTCATGAGAAAGCTCGACGACCTGCTGTGGTACGACAAGCTGGGCGGCGTCGCCGAAATCGACAAGGTGCACCTCACCGGCTTTCCGCCCCGCTACCTCTCCAACCCCACCGCGCAAGGGGCCGGCAACCCGGTCATCTTCTCGGCCTACACGTTTATACCGCGAAATCTGGACCGCTCGCGCAAGCACCCGTTGCTCGTTCTGGTACACGGCGGCGTGCACAGCAATTTCTCGACCGAGGCCCGCCCACATCGTCCGCGGGCTGCTCAGCCAGGGTTACCCGGTCATCGCGCCCGACTACCGCGGCTCCACCGGCTACCGCGCAGCGTTCTATCGCCTGATCGATTACGGCGGGCTCGAAGTGGAAGACGCATTCGCCGCCCGTAACTGGATGCTCGCGCACCACTACTTCCTCGACCCCCAGCGCGTCGGCATCCTCGGCTGGAGCCACGGCGGACTGATCACCCTGATGAACATCTTCAATCACCCCGACGCTTACGCCGTCGCCTACGCCGGCGTGCCGGTGAGCGACCTGGTGGCGCGCATGGGCTACAAAGGGCCGGGCTACCAGAGCCTCTTCTCCGCGCCTTAATCACATCGGCAAGACGGCCGTTGAAAACGTCAACGAATACCGCCGCCGCTCACCCGCCTGGAACGCCGCCAAGCTCCAGACCCCGCTGCTCGTCCACACCAACACTGCCGACGAAGACGTAAACGTGCTCGAAGTGGAGCACCTCATCCAGGCGCTCAAGGCCGAGGGCAAGCAGTTTGAGTACAAAATTTACCAGAACGCGCCGGGCGGCCACGCCTTCAACCGGCTCGACACGAAGCTGGCGCAGGAATCACGCGGCGAGGTTTACAAGTTCCTGGCGCGTTATCTGAAACCGTAAGACCGGTCAATCCGGCTGGTTCCGCGCCTCCGATACCTGCAAGTAAGGTTTTCCCCCGGTAGCAGCCCTGCCTCCGCAGTGATACCATGCCTGTGATGAAAGCCCTCCCGCTGCTGGCTGCCCTGGCCGCTCTGCTGCCCGCCCAAACCTCGAAGCTGCAAACCGTCAAGACAGACAACTACCCTCTGCGCGCCGGCTGCTCCGAGAGCGCTGACGAGGTGGCGCGGCTCAAGC
>DASQHK010000515.1:0-2683 GCA_035632135.1 Bryobacterales bacterium | reverse complement strand
GACTCCATCAGCTTCGCCTGCCGCGCCAGCTCGGCCGGCGGCGTCATGTGGGCCATCATCAGAAAACCCGCCACGTCCATGCCGAGCTTGCGCGCATGCTCCATGTGCTGCTTCGAGATGTCGGCCTCGGTCGAATGTGTGGCAATGCGCACGGAGCGCGCGCCGGCCTGGTAAGCGCACTGCAAGTCTTCTACCGTACCGATACCCGGTATCAGCAGTGTGGTCACGGTGGCGCGCTTCACGTTTTCCGCCACCTTCGCGATCCATTCGAAATCCGTGCAGGCTCCAAAGCCGTAATTGAAGCTGGAGCCGGCCAGCCCGTCGCCATGCGTGATCTCAATCGCATCCACGCCCGCCGCGTCCAGGGCTCTGGCAATCGTGGCAGCCTGTTCGAGCGAATACTGGTGGCGGATGGCATGCATCCCGTCCCGCAGCGTGACGTCCTGGATGTAAAGCCTGGCAGTGTTTTTCATGCTTCGTCCTCTATTGGCTCATCCTGGCTTCCGCCAGGCGTTCCGCCGTCTTGAGCGCCGCCGACGTCATGATGTCCAGATTGCCGGCATAAGCCGGCAAATAGTGCGCCGCCCCTTCAATCTCCAGGAAGATGGACGACTTGAGTCCTTGGAACCCGCTCAGGCCGGGGATTTGCAGCGACCCCGCCGCGCCCACCGCCTCGAACTGCACCTGCTGCTTGAGCCGGTAACCCGGAACATAACAGCGCACATTCTCGACCATGCTCTCGACCGACCGCACGATCTCGTCCCGATCGGCCTCTTCGCTCAAGCAGAAAACGGTATTGCGCATCATCAGCGGCGGCTCGGCGGGATTCAGCACGATGATCGCCTTGCCTTTGGCGGCGCCGCCCACCGTCTCAATGGCCCGCGCCGTTGTTTGCGTAAACTCGTCGATGTTGGCCCGCGTGCCCTGCCCGGCCGACTTGCTGGCGATCGACGCCACGATCTCCGCGTAGCGCACCTTCGCCACGCGGTTCACCGCCGCCACCATCGGGATCGTCGCCTGCCCGCCGCAACTGACCATGTTCAAGTTCGGCGCGTCGAAATGCTCCCCCATGTTGACCACCGGCACCACGTAGGGACCGATGGCCGCCGGCGTCAAATCAATGATCTGCTTCCCGCACGCGCGCAGGATCTCGTTGTGCCTGTGATGCGTCTTGGCCGACGTGGCGTCGAAGACGATCGAAATGTCGTCAAACCCCGGCATCTTCAGCAAGCCGTCCACGCCCTCGTGCGTCGCGGGCACGCCCATCCGCCGGGCGCGGGCCAGCCCGTCGGATTCCGGGTCGATCCCCGCCATCGCTCCCATCTCAAGCACCTTCGAGGTTCGCAAGACCTTCATCATCAGATCGGTGCCGATATTGCCGGAGCCGATGATTGCAACCTTTGTCGGCATACGGTGTCCTTTATTGCCGCAGCGCCTCCGCCGCCGTGCGCGCGTGGCGCACAGCGGGCCGGGCGAGATCCATGATTACATCACGGGGCCGATGCGCCAGGGAACGAATTCGCGGTGGCCAAGCTGCTCGGCGAACGTCCGGCGGCCGGAAGCGACTTCGAGCATCAGGCGGTAGAGCCGCTCGCCCACTTGCCGGATGTCCTCTTCCCCGTCGGCGATCGAGCCGGCGTTGACGTCCATGTTGGATTGCATGTGGCGGAACATCCGGGAGTTGGTCGCCACCTTAATGACGGGAATGGTGGGGAAGCCGATGGCGCTGCCGCGGCCGGTGGTGAAGATGATGATGTTCGCGCCGCCCGCCGCGAGCCCCGTGAGCGAGACCGGGTCGTGGCCCGGCGTGTTCATGTAGACGAACCCCGGCGTCGAGATGCGCTCCGCGTATTCGACGACCGCGGCCAGCGGCGAGGCGCCGCTCTTGATCGCCGCGCCCAGGGATTTTTCCGCGATGTTGGTCAGCCCGCCCGCCTTGTTGCCGGGCGAAGGGTTGTCGTCGAAGCTGGAGCCGAAGCGCCCTACGTATTCCTTATACCATTCGATCTGCCGGAGCAGTTTCCGGCCGATCTCGGGCGTGACGGCGCGCCGGGTGAGGAGGTGCTCCGCGCCATAAATCTCGGGCGTCTCGGCCAGGACGGTCGTGCCGCCCTGCTTCACCAGTAAGTCCGAGCAATACCCGAGAGCGGGGTTGGCGGTGATGCCGGAAAAGCCGTCCGAGCCTCCGCAGTTGGTGCCCAGGACGAGCTTCGCGGCCGGGCACTCCACGCGCTCCAGGCGGCCCGCGCGGTCAATCAGCTCGCGCGCGGCCTTCGCGCCGTCGCGCACCACGTTGCGGGTGCCGCCGGATTCCTGCAGGGTCAGGCCGCGTCGCGCGCCCGACGACCCGTTGCCCCCTTCGTGCAGGTAATAGCTGATCTGATTCACCTCGCAGCCCAGCCCCACGATGATGGACCCGGCGACGTTCGGATGGTCCATCACCCCGTCGAGCGTCCGTCGGAGCTGCTCGGTGTCGGGGCCCTCGCTCTGCCCGCAGCCGTCGCCGTGGGGGAAGCTCACCACGCCGTCGATCCCCGAGCCGGAGAAGTTCTCGCCGCGGAAGACTGCCTCGATTTCGGAGACGGCGTGGGCGGCGCAGTTGCTCGCGCCCGCCACCGCGATGTAGTTCCGCGTGCCGGCGCGGCCGTCCGCGCGGCGGTAGCCGAGGAACGTCCGCGGCTCG
>DASQHK010000514.1:0-2676 GCA_035632135.1 Bryobacterales bacterium | reverse complement strand
TAGACGAGGCGGAGTGCAAGCGGTTAGCCGGAAGGGAACGGAGCACGCGGCTTTGGGGGCGTGGCCCGGGCGGCGCACTCAGTATCAGTAACGGAACCGATGGCGCAACTGCACGAAGATCTGACGCGGATCGGCGAGCTGCTTTCTACGGCAGGGCGAAAGTGAAGACGCCGCCGCCGGCCGACATGGTGACCATCTGCTTGCCGTTGACCGAATAAGTGACGGCGCTGGTGGACATGTTGCCGCCCAGGTTGATGCGCCAGAGCAGGCGGCCGGTTTCGGCGTCCAAAGCGTAAAAATTGGCCTCCTGGCCCTGGTGGGTCTCGCGGTCGATCCAGCCGCCGCTGCCGCCGAAGACCAGTTTGCCCGCCGTGGACAAAACACCCGCCCAGGGTTTGGTGTGCAGCTTGTATTCCCAGACTTTGTCGCCGGTCTTGGGGTTGAGGGCGCGGATGGCGCCGTAGCCGGGATCCTCGTCCACATCGATCTTGGGAACGCTACCGATAAAAAGGTTGCCGGCTTTGTACTCCGCCTCGCCCTTTTGGTAAAAACCTTTGTTTTCCCAAGCCGTCAGGTAGAAGAAGCCGGTTTGCGGGCTGTAAGACGGGGAATACCAGTTGCTGCCGCCTTGCACGCCGGGCCACACGAAAACGCCTTCCTCGGTGGGATCGGCGCTGTGATTGGGAATGGGGCGTCCCTTTTCATCGAGGCCGTTCATCCAGGTTACTTTGACGAACGGTTTGCCAAGCAGAAACTCGCCGGTCTGGCGGTCCAGCACTTCGTAGAGGCCGCTGCGATGCGCCCAATAGACGAGTTTGCGCGGCCTGCCGCGCCACTCGCTATCGGCCAGCACGGGGACCTGCACGGCGTCCCAATCGTGCACGTCGTGCGGGACGAACTGGTGATACCACTTCATCCTGCCGGTATCGGCATCGAGCGCGATCGCCGAATCCGAGAAGAGATTGTCGCCGGGGCGGACGTCGCCATTCCAGTCGGGTGACGGATTGCCCGTGCCCCAGATGATGAGATTCAGCTCGGGATCGTAGGAGCCGGTGACCCAGGTTGGCGCGCCGCCGTGCTTCCAATTGTCGCCGGTCCAGGTTTCGCTGCCCTTCTCGCCCGGCGCGGGAATCGTCCAAAACCGCCAGCGACGCTGGCCGGTTTTGGCGTCATACGCGTCGAGGAAGCCGCGAATTCCATATTCGCCGCCGGCAATTCCGGTTACGACCATATCCTTGACGATCAGTGGCGCCACGGTGATGCTGTAGCCGGTGCGATAGTCGGCCACCTCGACATCCCACAGCACGGCGCCGGTCTTGGCGCTGAGGGCCACCAGGTGAGCGTCCACGGTGCCCACGAAAACACGGTCGCCCAGCACGGCCACGCCGCGGTTGACCTCGTCGCAGCACACATTGACCTTGCTTGGCAGGCTGCGCCGGTAGCGCCAGAATTGACGGCCGTTCGCGGGGTCGAGCGCCACGACGTTCGAGGGAGGCTCGGTCAGATACATCACGCCGTCCACCACCAGCGGCGTGGTCTCGATGCGGTGCGTGGTCGGCATTTGATACACCCAGGCGAGTTTCAGATCCTTCACGTTCTGGCGGTTGATCTGATCGAGCTTGCTATATCGCCAGCCCTGGTAGGAGCCGGAGTAGGTGAGCCAGTTTTGCGGCTCGGAGTCCGCCTTGAGGAGCCGCTGGTAGGTCACCTGGCCATAGGCCGAGCCGGCCGCGAGCGCGGCATAGAGAAGCAGTCGCACGCTTTTCATTGGTTACCCCCGGGCCGCTTGAGCGACCAAAGATACGCCACCAGGTTGTTCACCTCGTTGTCCCGCAACTGGTTCCTGTACGAAGGCATCATCGAGGACTTGTCGATTTCAAACTTCCTGAAATTGTGCTTCGCGAGCGACTGGAGGCCTTTCGAGAAGTCTAGGATCTGCACGGAGTAGGTGTCTTCGTTCAGGAGAAAGCCGGAATAGCTGGGGCCGTTTTCGAGCGTGATTTTTGCGACCCAATATTCGGGCGACACCTCGGCGTTGGGATCGAGGATGGCTCGCCGCAGGTGCTCGGCGGAGCGCTGCGAGCCGATGACGGAGAGGTCCGGTCCCTGGAGGCCACCCTCGCCGTGCAAGAGATGGCAGGCCGTGCAGCCCTTCTCACGAAATAGCTCCGAGCCGCTCGCTGCATCGCCGGAAGGCCGTTGGGAGCTGCTCGCCTGGCTAAGCGATCGCACATAAGACACCACCTGCCAAACGCCGTCCGGCGGAAAGAAGAGACTGGGCATGGCCGTGCCTGGGATACCGCCAGAGACGTTGTTAAACAAGTCGGCGTCGGCGCTGCCGTGGAAGAACACGCCCGTGGTGAGGTTGGGCCCGCGCCCGCCTTCTCCGTGCAGGCCGTGGCACTCCGCGCAGTGGGAGCGAAAGGCCTTGGCGCCGGCGGCTACGTCGGCAGGCGAGGCGTGCGGGTTCGTCACCGCGCCTTCCTGGCCGAAGGCGACGGCCGCAATCAGCAACGTCAGGGTGAACCGCATTTTTCTTGGGGCCTCCCCTCCTCGAAAGCAGCACTCGAGGAACTGGGAGCAATTGTAGACCAGTTCAAACCCTGCATGCGGCGGGATTTTTGCGCCTTGGAGGAAACTGCCGCTCAAGGTCGTCGTGCGTGGCGTTCTGTCGTA
>DASQHK010000513.1:0-8645 GCA_035632135.1 Bryobacterales bacterium | reverse complement strand
CCGTGGCGTTCGCCAGGGAGGCGCCGGTGAGCTTGAATTCAGCGTTTCCGTTGGCCGCCACCGAGACAGTGGCAGCGTCCGAGGCCGGGGCATCCAGGCGAGGTGCTGCAACCTGCTTCTTGAGCGTGAACGTGACCGTGTTAGAGGTTGCTCCGCCGGCTGTAACGCTGATGTCGACTTTCCCTCCGTCGTGGTACGCTGCGTCAACCTTGGTGATGGTGATCGTGATTCCGTCAGCGGTAACGAGCGTGCTGAAATCCTTGGTCGCGAGCTTTTCGGACTTGCTGCCGGCTGCGTTCCGGATCGTCACGTTGGGCACCGCTCCAGCAAGGGACGTACCCGAAAGCTCAAACGCGCCCTTGCCGTCCTGGTCCACAGTAACGGTATCCGATCCCTTGAGCTTGATTTGCGGCGCTTGCAGCCTTTCGGGACTCACGGCGGAGGAACTGACCTGCACGCGCTGCTTGTATTCGATCTCGTCGCCGACGACAATCAGGTCGCCGAGCAGCAGACGGACCACGAGAAGGTTTTCCTCCGCCTTGGGCCGGTGACGATGCAACGGATTTATGCGGCTCCCGACCATCGGGGCCTGTCCGTTCGTGGCTTTGGCGGCTTCTTGGTCGAGATCCTCAACAGCCGCCTCCAGGGCCCCGGCCTGCTTGTTCAGGTCCGCCCTGCGACCTGCGTTCTCCGGCTTGTCCGCCTGTGCCCTCAGATTGGAGGCGAGCGTGCGCGCCAGGTTAGCCGCATAGCGCAATTGCACGGCATCCTGGAGCAGCGCCGCGATCTCGTCCCGATCGACGAACACGGTGAACCGGACAGGCGAGTTATTCGGCACGACTTTGCCGTCGCGGAGGGCGGCGTCGTCGAGATTAGCGGCCTGGGGAACGGTGCGGTCCGGGACAAGGCCATCCCAAGCGGAGGCCAGCACGGTGCCAACCAGGCTGGACCAAATGCCAATGCGGCCGCTGCGGGCGGCGTTGCCCGTAAACGGCTCGAAGCCGGCGATGATGACACCGGCAGTCTGCAGGACGCGCAAGGTAGCATTGCGACCGCTGATGACGTGCTCACGCTGCACCACAGACCGCACGGTCAGGTAGCTGGCGGTGCTCTGGCGCATGCCGCTGCGTAAAAAGCCCACCCCCGAGAGGATGAGGGGATAGCCGCTGTTATTGCCGAGCTGCACGTCGACGCAGAAGTAATGCCGCGCGGTGCGAACGCCGAATTGATCGCTGCAATTATGCTCGCTCATCACGTCCCACATGACGTCGACCTGGGGGCTGAGTCCGGGCGGAATGGGGCCGGCCGCGATATCGACAATCCGAAAGTCGAAAGCGCCGTGCAGTCCATTGTCTTTCTTGCTGGTGACCGTAATGATGTGTTGGAGGCTGACGGGCTTGGCGGCAACGGAAGCAGGCACCGAGAGGGTGCAATCGGCGGGATTAGCCTTGGTTCGATCAATCGTGATATCGTTTCCATCGACCGAAACGCTATCTGCATCCAACAAGTTTTTACGGTCGCCCGTACAATTGTCCACGGTCACGATTATCGTAAAGGAATCGCCAGGGCGCGCAACTAAAGGGCTCAGAGTGACATCAGCCGCGTTGCCCAGCGAGCTAAAGCAGAACACCAGCAAGGAAATTCCGCATATTTTCCGCCACACTTCGCCCCTCCTCGGCTAAATTGATGGGGTTATGATAGCACGCAGACTGAATCAGTCTACGATTTTTTTTAGGGCGACAGGCGGCGCCTTCCGGCGCGCCGAGCGGTCGAAGACCCGGTGCCCGGAGAGACCTGGCGAGGGGTGGGACCGCTGTGGACCGGCCGTGCGGAGGCGCACCAGCAGAAGCAAGGGCATCCGTGCCCAGGCGTGGCGTCGAAGGTCATGGCGGTGACCTGGAATCGGCTCGCGTAGCCGTCGGCAAGACAGGGACTGCGGCGCGCGTTGCCCTGTCATATAATGAAGGTTTACAGACTGGAGCAGGAATGCCGAGAGAACCTTCCAACCGAACCGGCGCCGGCGGGCAAAAACGCACGGGTTTCGGGCGCGCATGAAAACTCCCGGAGGCCGCACGGTGCTATCGCGGCGCCGGGCCAAGGGCCGTCATTCTCTCACCGTCAGTTCCGAACGATAGCGTGGCGCGGGTCGAGCGGTTTTGTTATGCCAAGCCGGCGCGACCGCTGCACAGCGCCGAGTACCGCAGGATCTATCAGGAAGGAACGAAGTGGGTGGGACCGCTGTTCGCGGCGTTCTACCGGCGCGCGGAGGGGGGAGCGGCGGCTCGCGTGGGATATACGACGCCGCGGGCGCTGGGGCCGGCGGTGGCCAGAAACCGGATCAAGCGCCGGCTGCGCGAGGCGGTGCGGATGCAGACGCCCGCGCTGGGGCCGGGCGAGCCACCCGGGTCTTCCTGGGAAATTGTTTTCAACCCGCGCCGGGCCGTGCTGGAGGCCGAATTTTCGCGGCTCTCGAGCGAGGTAGCGCGGCTGTTTGAGGCATTGCGGCGCAGGCCGCCGGAAGCGCGCTAGTGAAAATCATTTTGGCCGCATTGCGTTGTTACAAACGGCTGGTTTCGCCGCTGCTGCCGGCGAGCTGCCGCTTTTACCCTAGCTGCGCGGACTACGCGCGGCAGGCCGTGGAGCGGCACGGGGCGCTGCGAGGGTTGCGGCTGGCGGTGTGGCGGCTGCTGCGATGCCAGCCGCTGTCGCGCGGGGGCGTGGACCCGGTTCCATAACGCATGAACGAAGACGACGAACAAAAACAGGTGCAGTTCCGGGCGCTGGTGGCGTTTGCGCTTTCGGCGCTGGTGCTGTTTTTGTATGAGCACTACTATGTAAAGCCGCTGCCGCCCCGGCCGGCCGGCGGCAGCCCGGCGGCGGGCGCGCCGGCGAAGAGCGGGGCGCCGGCCAGCGAGAGCGCGGCGAGCGCGCCGGGCGCGGCGACGGGGAAGGCGGAAGCCTCCGCGAGCGCGCCGAGCGAAGCGCCGCTGCCGGTGACGCTGGGAACGCCGGTAGAGGCGGCCAAGCAGGAGCAGAGCCTCACCGTCGAGACCGATAACTACCTCGTGTCGTTCTCCAACCGCGGCGCGGTGGTGAAGAGCTGGACGCTCAAGCACTACGAAGACGAGGCCGGCCGGCCTCTCGAGCTGGTCAACACGGCGGCGGTGGAGCAGGCGGGCTATCCGTTCAGCTACGCGCCGGCGACGGATCTGAACCAGGCGCTGTTCAAGGCAGAGGAATCGGGCGGGGGCGCGGGGAGGCGGCTGACGGCGCCGGTGGAGCTGACGTTCACCTGGTCGGACGGGAAGCTCAAAGCGCGCAAGACGTTCCGCTTCGAAAAAAGTTCCTACACGGTGCGGGTCGAAAGCGACCTCGTCCGCGACGGCGCGCCGGCGCCGCACTTTCTCGCCTGGCGGGGCGGGTTCGGCGACGCGGCGGTGGAAGACCAAGCCGGGCAGGTTTCTACCTATTATTACGATACATTACAGGGGAAGGTCGTCAAGCGGCAGCCCAAAGAGGCCGCGAAGGGCCCGCTGCTGAACGCCGGCGATTACCTCTTCGCCGGCATCGAGGACCACTTCTTCGCCGCCGCCTTCATCAACGCGCAGCCGGGCAAGCCGCTTTCGCTCGAAACCACGGCGCTCGAAGCCTCCACCACGCGCCGCAAGAACGCCGGCCTGTTTGCCGGCGCGGCGGTGGGGGGCACGGGGGACAACCGGTTTCTGGCTTACGTGGGGCCCAAAAGCCTGCCCGACCTGAGAGCCGTACGGCCGGAACTCGCCAAGCTGGTGGACTTCGGCTTCTTCAGCTTCATCGCGCACCCGATCTTTCTGATGCTGCTGTGGACGCACCGCTGGGTGCCGAATTACGGCTGGGCCATCGTGGTGCTCACCGTCTTCATCAACTTCGCGCTGTTCCCGCTGAAGATCAAGAGCATGCAGTCGATGAAGAAGATGCAGAAGATCCAGCCCTTGATCAAGCACATCAACGACAAGTACAAGGGCCTGAGCATGCGCGACGCCAAGCGCCAGGACCAGAACAAGGAAGTGATGGAGCTGTACCAGAAGTACGGCGTCAACCCGCTCGGCGGCTGCCTGCCGATGGTGCTGCAGCTCCCGTTTTTCTTCGCGTTTTACGCCGTGCTGCGCGACACCATCGACCTGCGCCATGCGCCGTGGCTGTGGGTGCACGACCTTTCGAACTGGGACCATATCTACCTGCTGCCGATCCTCATGGTGGTCACGCAGTTTCTATATCAGCGCATGACGCCGAGCACCACCGGCGATCCGGCGCAGCAAAAAATGATGCAATTCATGCCGCTGGTGATGGGATTCTTCTTCTTCAAGCTGCCGAGCGGCCTGGTGTTATACTGGTTGACCGGAAATCTGGTCGGTGTCGCCCAGCAGATGTTCATCAACCGCCTGCCGGAGCCGGAGCTGGAGATCGAGAAGCCAAAGCGCGGAGCGAAAGGCAGCAGGCAGTAGGCAGTGACGACGAAATCATATCCCATGAAGGTGTTGCACTGGACAGCGGAGGAAGTCGGGCCTAAGGTGGAGCAATTCCTCCGGCCGCTGCTGAAACAGACGGGTCTGGCCCTCGATTTCCGGGTTGGCAACGGTTCGGGCATGGACCCGGCTTTCGAGACGCCGGATGTGATCGTGGATTTCAGCGGCCACGATCTCGATGTGCTGCTGGCCAATAAAGGCGAACTGCTACTGGCGCTGGAGCACGTGACGCTGGAGGCGCTGCGCGCGCGGCCCGAAGAGCACTCGCGGCTGATGTTCGACGCCAACGATTACCGCATGCTGCGCGTGGAGGAGCTGCGGCTGAGCGCCGAGACGGCGGCCGAGAGGGTGAAGCGCACCGGCATTCCATTCAAGTTCAGCCCCATGAATTCGCGCGAGCGGCGCATTATCCATCTCGCCCTGCGGGGCGATGCGGCGGTGCGAACCGAGTCGGAGGGACTGGCGCCGCGGCGGCAGGTGGTGGTGTACCCCGCCAATCATCAAGCGGCCCGCAAGCCGGCGGGACGCTGAGAAACCTCGTTGTTCGCCGGCGCGGTCCCGCCTTCCAATCCTGAAGACACAATCGTTGCCATCAGCACGCCGCTGGGACGCGGCGGCCTGGGGGTGGTGCGGTTGTCGGGGAGCGCCGCGCGCGCGGTGGCCGAGAAGCTGGTGCGGTTTGCCGCCGGCGCGGCGGCGTGGGAGCCATGGCGGGCGCGGCTCGGCGAGTTGCTCGACGCCGCGGGCTGCCCGATTGACCGCGTGGTGGTGACGTTTTTCGCAAAGCCGCGCTCTTACACGGCCGAAGACGTGGTGGAGCTTTCCTGCCACGGCTCGCCCCTCGTGCTGCGGCACGCCGTGGAGCGGGCGCTCGCCTGCGGAGCGCGGCTGGCCCAGCCGGGCGAGTTCACCATGCGGGCGTTTTTCAACGGCCGCATCGATCTGGCCCAGGCGGAGGCGGTGCGCGACCTGATCGAGGCGACCACGCTTTACCAGGCGCGGGTGGCGGCACAGCAGGCCGATGGGGCGGTTTCGCGGAGGCTCGCCCCGATCAAAGCGCAGTTGCTCGAGCTGATCGCGCTGCTCGAAGCGGGCATCGACTTCGCCGAAGACGACGTGGGCGTGGCGCCGGACGCGGAACTGCTGCGGCGTCTCGATCCCATTGCGGCAGGGATCGCGCAGCTCGCGCGCAGCTTCCAGTTCGGCAAGATGGTCGCGTCCGGGTTTACCCTCGCCATTCTGGGCCGGCCCAACGTTGGCAAATCGAGCTTGTTCAACCGGCTGCTGGAGCAGGAGCGGGCCATCGTCACCGAGATTCCGGGCACCACGCGCGACCTGGTTTCGGAGACGGCGTCGGTCCGCGGCATCCCGGTCAAGCTGCTGGATACGGCAGGTATTCATGCGACCCAGGATCGCGTGGAATCGCTGGGCGTGCAGAAGAGCTACGAAGCGCTGGCCGATTCGGACCTGACGCTGGTGGTGGTGGACGCTTCGCGGCCGGTGGAGGCGGGCGACCGGGAGTTGCTGGAGCGGGCCGCGGCGGCGGGCAAGCGGCTGGTGGTGGCGAACAAGCAGGACCTGGCAGGGCAGGGCGATCCGGCGCCGGAGCTGAGTGGCGCGCTGCGGGTTTCAGCGCTCACCGGCGAGGGGATCGAGGCGCTGCGGGAGGCGATTTACGAGGCGGCCGTGCCGCGGCTGGGCGAAGGGCAGGAAACCGGGTTCATCACCAGCCTGCGGCACGAGCAGCTTTTGCGCGAGGCGCTGGAGGCGCTGGGGCGCGCCCGGGCGGCGATCGGGGCGCGCGTGCCGCACGAAATGATGCTGCTCGACCTTTACAGCGCTTTGCAGGCTGTGGATGCGATTACCGGCGCCACAACGGTAGAAGATATTCTCCATAAAATTTTCTCAACATTTTGCATCGGCAAGTAGGAATAGAATTAAAGAGGAGGGCGGGTGGCCTGTTTCCTATGAAAGCTCTGGTCCATGTAGCATTGAAAAAGACGGTGCTGGATCCGCAGGGGCAGACGATCTGCCGGGCGCTGGCGTCGCTGGGCTACGGCGGCGTGCGCGACGTGCGGCAGGGAAAATGCTTCGAGATCGAGCTGGAGCCGGGCGCGACCGCCGCCGAAATCGAAAAAATGGCACGCGAAGTGCTGACCAACCCGGTCATCGAGGAGTTCACCTACCGGCTAGAGGACAGTTGATGCCGGATGCTGATAGCTGATAGGGCTGAAGGCTGATAGCTGATAGCTTTTTCTTATGTGCGGCATTGTCGGTTACGTGGGGCCCCGGAAGGTCGTTCCGATCATTCTGGACGGTTTGCGGCGGCTGGAATACCGCGGCTACGATTCGGCGGGTGTCGCCGTGTCGGGCGAGCCGGACGGGCTGCTGGTGCGGCGGGCGTCGGGGAAGCTGCGCAACTTGGAAGAAGCGATCCGCCTCAGCCCGGTGGATGGGACCTATGGCATCGGGCACACGCGCTGGGCCACGCACGGGCGGCCCACCGAAGAGAACGCCCACCCGCACCGCGATTGCACCGGCGAGATCGTCGTGGTGCACAACGGTATTGTTGAGAACTTCCTCGATCTGAAGAAGCAGCTTCTCGCCGAGGGCCACCGCTTCGTCACCGAGACCGACACCGAAGTGATCGCCCACCTGATCGAGAAGCACTACCACGGAGGCAGCAGCAACGGAGGCGCGGGGGCGAAGCTCGAAGACGCGGTGCGGGCGGCGGTGCGGCAACTGGGCGGCGTGTTCGCGCTGGCCATCATGTCGAAGCGCGATCCGGACAAGATCGTGGCGGTGCGGTCGGGGCCGCCGGTGGTGATCGGCCTGGGAGACAACGAGTACTTCGTGGCTTCGGACGTCTCGGCCATCCTGCACCACACGCGCGACATTCTTTTCCTCATGGATGGCGACGTGGCGGTGCTGACGGCGCAGGGGGTGCGGCTCACCGACTTCGAGGGGCGGCCGGTGAAGCGGGAGGTCAAGCACATCCTCTGGGACCCCATCATGGCCGAAAAGGGCGGCTACAAGCACTTCATGCTCAAGGAGATTTTCGAGCAGCCGCGGGCGGTGCGCGACACCATCGTGGGGCGGGTGAGCCGCGAGACCGGCTGCGTGTACCTGGACGAGATGGACATCACGCCGCAGGAGTTCGCCGGCTTCGAGCAGGTGAAGCTGGTGGCCTGCGGAACTTCCTGGCACGCCGCGCTGGCGGGCAAGTTCATGCTCGAGAAGCTGGCGCGGATTCCGGTGGAGGTGGATTACGGCAGCGAGTTCCGCTACCGCGACCCGATCATCCCGCCGGAGACGCTGACCGTGGTGATCTCGCAGTCGGGCGAGACGGCCGATACGCTGGCGGCGCAGCGGGAGGCGAAGCAGAAAGGCTCGAAGACCCTCGCCATCTGCAACGTGGTGGGGTCGATGGTGACGCGGGAGGCCGCCGGCGCCATCTATACCCATGCGGGGCCCGAGATCGGCGTGGCCTCGACCAAAGCGTTCACTTGCCAGTTGACGGCGCTGTTCATCCTGGGAATGCACCTGGGACTGCAGCGCAAGGCGCTCCTCCCGGACGTCGCACGCTGTCTGGCCGCAGATCTGTTACAGATCCCGGCCAAGCTCGAAGAGGTGCTGGGGGGCGACGCTTTCCTTGAGGAGCTGGCCAAGAAGCTGTTCCGGGCGACCAATTTTCTGTTTCTGGGGCGCGGGATTCACTACCCGATCGCGCTCGAAGGGGCGCTGAAGCTGAAGGAGATCTCCTACATTCACGCCGAGGGCTACCCGGCCGGCGAGATGAAACACGGTCCCAACGCGCTGATTGACGAAAACCTGCCGGTGGTGGTGATCGCCACGCACGACCCGACGCGGCCGGACAGCCGCGTGCAATACGAGAAGACGCTCTCCAACATCAAGGAAGTGAAGGCGCGGGAGGGCATCGTGATTGCGCTGGCCAACAAGGGCGATGCGGAGGTGCGCGAGGCGGTGGACCACATGATCGAGCTGCCTCCGGCCGAGGAGCTGCTGCTGCCGATTATCGAAGTAGTTCCGCTACAGTTGCTGGCCTATCACATCGGGGTGCGCCGCGGCTGCGACGTGGACCAGCCGCGGAATCTGGCCAAGAGCGTCACGGTCGAATAG
>DASQHK010000512.1:0-6148 GCA_035632135.1 Bryobacterales bacterium | reverse complement strand
CGCTGTCGCCGACGCGGCCCGCACCTTTCGCATTCCCCCCGGGATGAGCTTCGGCGAAGCGGCCGTGCTGCCCATCGTTTACCACACCGCGCTTTTCGCGTTGCAGCATCGCGCCGCGCTCGGTGCGGGCGAGTGGCTTCTGGTTCACGCCGGAGCGAGCGGCGTCGGCATGGCCGCTATCCAGATCGGCGCAGCCCTCGGCGCAAGCGTCATCGCCACGGCTGGCAGCCCCGAGAAGCTCGACTTCTGCCGCGCCCAGGGCGCCGAGCACGCACTCTCCTACCGCGACGCGAGCTGGGTCGACCGGGTAAAAGAGATCACCGGCGGCCGCGGCGCCGGCGTCATCTACGATCCGGTGGGCGGTGACATCTTCGATCTTTCGACCAAGTGCATCGCCATGGAGGGCCGCCTGCTGGTCATTGGTTTCGCCAGCGGCCGCATCCCCGCCATTCAGGTCCACCGCATTCTGCTGAAGAATATATCAATAGTAGGCGTGCTGTGGGGCAACTACGACCGCGCTCATCCGGACTATCTGCCCCAAGCCCACCAATCTCTCGAGCGCCTCTACGCCGCCGGCCGCATTCATCCCCGCATCTCACGGAGCTATCCGCTCGAGGCCATCCCCACCGCGCTGCGCGATCTGGCCGATCGCAAAATTCTCGGCAAAGCCGTTGTGGTGATGGAGTGAGCCTCAGCCCTGCGGCAGCAGCATGTAAGTGACCAGCGCCGCGCCGGCCAGCCGCTTCCGGTCGTCGAAGATATCCACGCGCCCTACCGCGACCGTCGATCCCACGCGAATCAGGCGCGCCCGCGCAGCGACCCGGCCGGCCTCAATGGGCAGCAGATAGTTGACCTTCAGTTCCACGGTGGTGATCTTCCGCCTGCCCTCGAAGCGGTCATTGAGCGCGATGCCCACGGCGACGTCGGCCAGCGTGGCCGTCACGCCGCCGTGCAGCACGCCCGCGCCGTTGCGCAGATCGTCGCGCACCCGGCACTCAATGGTGAGGCCGTCGCGGTGCCGGCGCACCACCCGAATCCCCAGTGAGTGGTTGAACGGCATCGTTCTGACCAGCGCATTGAGTTCGCGAAGCGTCATCGGATCGATCCAGACCCCGATGGTATCATGCGGTTGTGATGGACCCGAGCAGTCTGCGCGGCAAGGTCGCTCTGGTCACCGGAGGCGGCCGCGGCATCGGCAAAGCGATCGCGCGGCGGTTTGCCGAAGCCGGCGCCAGCGTGGTCATCGCCAGCCGCAAGATGGAGAACCTGGAAGCCACCGCGCGCGAATTCGCCGCGCTCCACGGCAAAACCGTTCCCATCGCCTGCCACGTCGGGCGCGCGGATCAGCTCGAGAGCCTGGTCAGCGAGACTGAGAAGCGGCTCGGCCCCATCGACATCCTGGTGAACAACAGCGGCACCAACATCGGCCAGGGTCCGGCGCTCCAGGTCACCGACGAAGCGCTGCTCAAGACGATCGAGATCAACGTGCTGGCCGCCGTGCGCCTGATTCGCCTCATCGTCCCCGGGATGATCGAGCGCCGGGGCGGCTGTATTATCAATATCGCGTCCATCGCCGGCCTCCGCCCGCAGACCGGCGGCCTTTGCTACAGCTTCACGAAGGCCGGACTGATCATGATGACCCGCATCTGGGCTATCGAGTTCGGCCGCCACAACATTCGCGTGAACGCCATCGCTCCCGGCCTCATCCAGACCGACTTCAGCGAATTTTTCTGGCGCAACGAAGAGCATGTCCGCCACCTCCGGGAAACGCAGCCGATCCCGCGCGTCGGTTTGCCGGAGGAGGTCGGCGGCATGGCGCTTTACCTGGCTTCGCCGGACGCTTCCTTCGTCACCGGCCAGACCTTTGTGGTGGATGGCGGCGCCACCGCCCGATAGTTGCCGGACAGCAGCTCACGAATAGCGGGCATCGAGACTGGCGAACGTCTTGCCCTCGGCGGCAAGCTGCCCGAGCAGCGGGGCGGGCACCCAGTGGTATCCGTGCTGCTCGTGAAAAGCACGCACGCGCTCGTAAACCTTCTTCAAACCGGCCGTATCGGCGTACCACATCGGCCCGCCACGGTGCGCCGGAAAGCCGTAGCCGTTGAGGTAGATCACATCAATATCTACCGCCCGCAGCGCCATGCCCTCTTCAAGAATCTTCGCGCCCTCGTTGATCAGTGCGTAGACGAGCCGCTCGACGATCTCTTCCTCACTGATTTGCCGCTGCGGAATGCCGGCCTTTTTCGCATAGTCCGCCACGAGCCTGGCGACTTCGGGATCGGGGATCGGCCGGCGATTCTCGTCGTAGCGATACCAGCCGGCGCCGGTCTTCTGCCCGAAACGCCCGAGTTCGCACAGCAGGTCTTCCGCTTTCGGGTAGCGCACGCCGGGCGCTTCGAGATGCTTGAACTCCTTGCGAATCCGCCAGCCCACGTCGAGCCCGGCGAGGTCGCCGACTTGCAGCGGTCCCATCGCCATGCCGAAGTCGTACATCGCGCGATCTACAGTCTCGACCGAGGCGCCCTCTTCGACCAGAAACTGCGCCTCGCGTCGGTACGGGCCGAACATGCGGTTGCCGACGAAACCGCGGCAGTTGCCCACCACCACGCCGACTTTCTTGAGCCGCTTCGCCAGATCGAGCGACGTGGCGATGACCTCCTTGGAAGTCGCCTTGCCACGCACGATTTCGAGCAGACGCATCACGTTGGCCGGGCTGAAGAAGTGGTGGCCGATCACCATGTGCGGGCGCGAGGTGGCGGAAGCGATTTCATCGATGTCGAGCGTCGAGGTGTTCGACGCCAGAATCGCGTCGGGCCTGGCGACCTTGTCGATCTCGGCAAAGACCTCCTTCTTCAGCTTCATTTCCTCGAACACCGCTTCGACGATGATGTCGGCTTGCTCGAAGCCCTTCCACGCGAGCGTCGGCGTAATCCGGGCGAGCCGTTCCCGCATCTCTTGCTCGGTGAAGCGTCCCTTCTTCACCGAGTTCTCGTAGTTTCTGCGGATGGTCGCCAGCCCGCGGTCGAGCGCCTCCTGCGTCACTTCGCGCAGCAACACCGGAACCCCGGCGTTGACGTACGCCATGGTGATGCCGCCGCCCATCGTCCCCGCGCCGACTACCGCCGCGCGCCGGATGGGCAGCACCGGCGTGTCTTTGGGGACATCCGGAACCTTCGCCACGGCCCTCTCGCCGAGGAAGGCGTGAATGAGCGCCTTCGACTGCTCGGAGAACAAGCACTCGCGGAACAGCTCCGCTTCTTTCTTGCAGCCCTCGTCGAACGGCAACCGCGTCGCGGCCTCGATCGCCTCGATTGCTTTGAGCGGCGCCAGCAAGCCGCGCTGCTTTCGTCGCGCCTCCGCCCGCGCAGCCGTGAAGATGGCCGCGTTCGGCGCGCCCGCGGTGATTTTCTCCGAGCGCTCGCGCGTCTTCGGCGGCCGCGCGCCGCCCGCCGCGATCTCGCGCGCAAACTGGATGGCTCCTGCGAGCAAGTCGCCGTCGATGATCCGGTCGATGATGCCGCAGTGGAGGGCTTCCCGCGCCGGCGCCGGGTTCCCCGCGGCGCACATCTCGATGGCCTTGGCCACGCCCGCCAGGCGTGGCAGCCGCTGCGTTCCGCCGGCGCCCGGAATAATGCCCAGCTTCACCTCCGGCTGCCCCACCTGCGCCGACTCGACGGCGACGCGGTAATGGCCCGCCATGGCCACTTCGAGCCCTCCGCCGAGCGCCGTGCCGTGGATCGCCATGATCACCGGCTTGGAGCAATCTTCGATCTGGAGCAGCAGCGGCAGCAGCGTGCCCGCCGGCTTTTCGCCCGAAGTGATCTTGCCGAACTCTTTGATGTCCGCGCCGGCGATGAAGGTCCGGCCGGCGCCGATGACAACCACTGCGCGAACCGACTCGTCGCTCGCCGCGGCTGCAATCGCCCCCGCGATCCCCTCCGGCACGCCCGGGCTCAGCGCGTTCACCGGCGGGTTGTTAATCGTGATAATATCTATATCACCCTGCTTCGTCAGCGTCACCAGCTCGCTCATCGTGACCTCACCAAAACGTGATCAGCTCCGGCTCTTCAATGTGCGGCAGCAGATTGAACGCATCGAGGGAAAGGCGGCCGGGGCGAAAGCGAAACTCGGTCAGCGAGCAGTTGCGGACCCGCAGGTTCACGTCGAGAGCGCTCGGATCGGGCGCGCGCAGCGCGAGGGCCACCGCGAGGCCGATCATGCCGCCCGACGTAAACACTGCAATGCGCCGCCCCCGGCCGCCGTTTTCCACCATGCCGCCGATCGCGCCTGCCACCCGTGCGCGAAACGCGCTCCACGGCTCCACGCCCGTGGCCGCGAGCGAACCATCCTGCCACCGCGGCATCACTGCGTCAAAAATCTTCTGAAAATGCCGCAAGCCTTCCGGCCCGGCGCCCTTGGCCAGTTGCGCTTCCCACAGCTTCTGAAACGCCGGGTCGCGCTGGGACAGCATCGGCGGCAGCTTGCGGAAGATGTTCTCGGCGTCGTATTCGTTGAACGCAGCGTCTTCCCGCGCCTCCGGCCATCGACGGCCGGCCTCCCGGCAACGCTCGGCCACGATCACTTCGGTGTGTTTCTGGCGCTCGAGCGCGCCGGTCCACACCTGGTCAAAAGTGACGCCACGCGCAGCCCAATATTCGCCGAGCTTCCGCGCCTGCAGGACGCCCGCCGGTGAGAGCCGGTCATAGGGCGGCTCGAGCGCGCGAGCCTGGCCGTGTCGCACCAACACGAGAGTGCTCATCCAACCTTCGTTTGCAAGCGCCGCATGCCGCGGAGCCAGCGGTCGTAGTCCGCCGCCTTGCGCCGGAAATATTCAGCCACCTCGGGATGAGGCAGAATCAGGAAGCGCTCCTCGGCGAGACCCTGCACGACGGCCTCGGCGACGGCCTCCGGCTCGAGCGCGCCTTCGAGCAGAAACGAAGCCGCACTCAACTCGCCCTTGAGCAGCAGATCGGTTTTCACGCCCTGCGGGCATAGGCATGAAACCTTGATGCCCGCGTCGCCATGGGTGATGGCGATCCACTCCGCCAGCGCCAGCGCCGCGTGCTTGGTCACCGAGTAGGGCGCGGAGCCGATTTGTGCGAGCAGCCCCGCGGCTGAAACCGTTTGCAGCAAGTATCCTTCGCCGCGCTGGAGCATCGCCGGGAGCACGGCGCGCGCCGCGAAGAGATGCGCTTTGACGTTGATCGCCCAGATGCGCTCCCAATCCGAGTCGCCGACCTCGACGCCGCCCGCCACGCTGATGCCGGCGTTCGAGCAGAACAGATCAATCGGCCCGTAGACCTCGGCTGCCCACGCCACCAGCCGCTGTACCTCGCTCTCCACCGCAACGTCAGTGCGGACGGCGAGGCCGTCGATCTCGCGCGCCACCAGTTCGGCCCCGCTTCCGTTGATGTCGGCAACGACAATCCCGCGCGGCCTCTCGGCGGCAAATCGGCGGCACAGCGCGCGGCCGATCCCGCTCGCGCCGCCCGTGACCACAATAACCTTTCCCTCGAGGTTCATGCTCGCTCAGGGGTGCTTCTTCAGCTCCAGCTTGGCGATCGCTTCGCGATGCACTTCATCGGGCCCGTCGGCCAACCGCAGCGTGCGCGCGTTGGCCCACATGGCGGCCAGCGGAAAATCGTCGCACACGCCTGCCCCGCCGTGCGCCTGGATGGCGCGGTCGATCACGCGCAGAGCCATGTTGGGGGCCACCACTTTGATCATCGCGATCTCCGCGCGCGCTTCCTTGTTGCCCACCGTGTCCATCATGCAGGCGGCTTTCAGCGTCAGCAGCCGCGCCTGCTCGATCTCCATCCGCGATTGCGCGATACCGGCGAGAATGGTCCCCTGCTCGGCGAGCGGCTTGCCGAACGCCACGCGCGATTTCACGCGCCGGCACATCAACTCGAGCGCGCGCTCGGCTTGTCCGATCAGCCGCATGCAGTGGTGGATGCGGCCAGGTCCGAGCCGCCCTTGTGCGATCTCGAAGCCGCACCCCTCGCCCAGCAGAATGTTCGAAGCGGGAACGCGCACGTTTTCAAACGTAATCTCAGCGTGGCCGTGCGGCGCGTGGTCGTAGCCAAACACGTTCAGCATCCGCCGGATCTTCACGCCCGGCGTGTCGAGCGGCGCCAGGATCATCGAC
>DASQHK010000511.1:0-2666 GCA_035632135.1 Bryobacterales bacterium | reverse complement strand
CAGGTCGGCCCCCGCCTCCCAGGCCGTCTGCACTTCCGTGGGGGTCAGCGCGCCCGGCATGATGACCTTCGAGTAGCGCCGGCAAATCTCGATGGTCGCCGGCTTCAGCGCCGGCGTGACGAAAAACTCCGCCCCGGCCAGCATCGAGGCGCGCGCGCTTTCCGGATCGAGCACCGTCCCGGCCCCCAGCGTCATCTTGTCGCCGAACTCATCGGCCACTTTTTCGAGCACCTGCAAAGCCCCCGGCACGGTCATGGTAATCTCCACCGCGCGGATGCCGCCGCGATAGATGGCCTGCGCCGCCTGGATGGCAGCCTGCGGGCTCGACGCCCGCACAATCGGGATGATGCCGATGTCAAGGATCGCCGATAGCGTTTTCTCTTTTGACATATGATATAGAGTACCGCCGATCAACTCTCAACTGCGGAGGCTTTCATGCAACCTCATCTCCAGATCAAGTCGCCGCTGCGCGAGCCGGGCGTGTACCCGATCGTCCAGCGCGGGCGCGAATTGAAACACCTCTCTTTCACCGTGGTCCAGCTCGGCGGCTCGCGCAAGGAATACGCGATGGAGAGCGGCGAGGAAGAGCTGGCGGTGGATTTCTATCCGGGCAAGGTCCGCGTCGAGGTGGACTCGGCCGGCGGGCGCTTCGTGCGCGACACGCAGTTGCGGCGATCGCTCAAGGAGGCCGGCGAGATGCTCTACGTGCCGGCCGGCGCGAAACTGAAGCTCACGCTGTTGAGCGACGCGGCGCGCGTCGGCATCGCTGGCGCGCTGGGCAAGCCGGGCGGCAAGCCGGTCTTCATCTCGCGGGAGCAGGTTGTCAGCAAGCAGGTGGGTAAGCCGAGCTGGCTGCGCACGGTTCATACCCACATCGCCGACAACGTGGACGCCGCGCGCCTGATCGTGGGTGAAACCGTGAACGAGCCGGGCAACTGGTCGTCCAGCCCGCCCCACAAGCACGATCGCCACGCACCCCCTTCCGAAGTGCCTATGGAAGAGGTATACTTCTTTCAGGTCGAGCCGCGGGGTGGTTTTGGGTACATGCGCGTATACACCGATCCGGCCGACCCGCAGCCGTTCGATTGCGCCTACACCGTGGAAGACGGCGACACCGTCGTCATCCCGCGAGGGTATCATCCAGTGGCTGCTTTTCCCGGCTATACTCTGAATTACACCTGGGCCCTGGCCGGGGAGGGCCGCACTTACGGCGCTTGGAGCGATGACCCGAAGCACGCGTGGATCAAGCAAAACTGACGCGGCCCGGTCGAAAGAGTTTCTCTCCAGGCCGCCGCGCGGACCGATACCAGAAAGAGAACGCCTGGTGTGAGCGACGACCGCAAATATCGCCAGCACGGCTATCAGGACAGCGACCGCGACAAGCGGCCCGAACGGCAGGAGCGAATCGGCCGCCGGCCCGCTGGTCCGCCGGGCGACCGCATCGGCCCGCGCACGCCGCAGTTTCCCGCCCGCGTCACCGTGGCTCGCTGCGCCAACTGCGGCGGCCTGCTTCCCAAGGGTTTCGACCCCAACGGCCACTGCGACCGCTGCGGCTTCGAGCTGCATTGCTGCAAGCAGTGTGTCCACTTCGACACCTCCGCCCGCTGGGAGTGCACGCAGCCGATTCCCGCCCGTGTAGCCCCCAAAGACGCCCGCAACGACTGCACGTTTTTTGAGATCCGCATGTCGAGCGAGCGCGAGACCACGTCCGGCGGCTCGGTGGCCGCTCCACGGCCCGATGATCCCCGCCGGGCCTTCGAGAATCTTTTCAAAAAGTAGGCTGGCGATGTCACCTTTCCGGGCATGCGGCGTCTCAAGACGCATGAGGCTCCTGCTTGCGCCCCTGCTTGCTTCGATCGCCGTCTTCGCCGCGCCGCCGGCGCTGGGACCTAAGGACGGCCGTGATTTGCCTCCGGCCGATTTGAACCGCGTGCAGGCGGGTCAGCCCGCGCCCGACTTCACGCTCGAAACCGCCGGCGGCCGGCCGGTCGCGCTCTCCGATTTCCGCGGCCAGGAGCGCGTGGTGCTGGTGTTTTATCGCGGCCAGTGGTGACCCTACTGCGTCCAGCAGCTCGTGAAGCTGCAAAGCCTGCTCAGCGACGCCGACAAGAAGACGACTCGGATTCTGGCCGTGAGCGTCGACCGCGCGGCGGACCTCGAGAAAATGTCGCAGAAGGTGCTGGCACGGGCCCCTGGCGACCTCCAGTTCACTCTGCTCTCCGACCCCGATCACGCCGTGATCAGCCGCTACGGCCTGCTCAACATGGAGGCCGCCCAAAAGGGCCGTTTCCTGCCTCATCCCACTACCTATGTGATCGACCGCCACGGGATCGTCCGCTGGAAGTTCACCGAGGTCAACTACAAAATCCGGCCGACGAACGAGATGGTCCTGGAAGCGCTGCGGCAAGCGCAGTAAGATGAGAGTTGCTTCTCCGGCTGGAACAAGTCACCAAAGATTACGTCACTGACGGCGCTGTCGTTCGCGCGCTGGACGGAGTTTCGCTCGAAGTGGTGCGCGGCGAGGTGGTGGCGCTGGTGGGCCGCAGCGGCTGCGGCAAAACCACGCTGCTCAACCTGGCTGGCGCTATGGATTTCCCCACCACGGGCCGCGTCTGGCTGGATGGCGTGTGCACCTCCGAGCTGAGCGATGCCGCTCTCACCGAAGT
>DASQHK010000510.1:0-4825 GCA_035632135.1 Bryobacterales bacterium | reverse complement strand
GTAGAGCGAGGGGCCGTGCTTGCGGTATTCAAACAGAACTTGCGGCAGCAGCCGCCCGAAGCGGCCGCGCTCGCCCAGCCGCAGCCAGAAGTCCCAGTCTTCATAGCCCATGCGCATCGATTCGTCGTAGCCGCCGGCCAGCTCCCAATCGGCGCGCCGAATGAGCGAGGCGTAGCACAGGATGTTTTGATCGAGGAGATCGTACAGATTGTAATCGCCCAGCTCGCAGATACGCTCCTGGTCGCCAAAGATGCGGTAGTCGGCGTAGACAAAGGCGGCCTCGGGGTGCGCCTCGAGAGCGGCCGCACATTCGGCGACAAAGCGCGGAGCGATGCGGTCATCGGCGTCGAGCGGCAGCACGCAGGCCCCGGCCGCCGCCCGAAAACCGGCATTCCGCGCCGCCCCCAGGCCCCGGTTCGGCTGCTCGATGAGGCGCGTGACGCTTCCGGCGAGCGATGCGAGCAGCGCCAGACTCTCGGCATTATCAGTACCGTCGTTGACCAGAATCGTCTCAATGGGCCGATAGCTCTGCGCCCGGACGCTGGCCAGCGTTTCGCGCAGGAAATGCGTGGGGTTGTAGCAGGGAATCACCACCGACACCAGCGCGCGGCGCCGCATGGAGGTTATTGTGCCCCAGCAGGAGGCGGCAGCGGCAAGTAAATCGCTTTCTGCTGGCGGCTCAGGGTCACGCTGCTGGTCCGAACGGAGAGGCGGTCGAGGGGCTGGTCCACGTCGAACACCCCCGCTCGCAGAAACTTCGCCTGCGCGCCGAGCTTCGCGGCGTCGCGCACGATGTCCTCGGTGGCCTCGATGGGGCTGCCGCGCGGCGGCGCCGGCATTTTCTCCAAGCCCAAGTCCTGGTCGAAGGAAAGCAAGATGGGCGTGTCGCGCGACTGGTCAGCCACGGCGTGCCCGAAGAAGCGGAGGCGCTTGCTCAGCCGCCGTGGCGCTTCCCACCGCAACCGCACCCACATCACCTCGCCGGCGCGCCGCAACGAGTAGCCGGTGAGCCGCAGGCCGTTCTCAAAAACGACATTGCAGGCGGTGAGGGGCGCCGGCCCGGCCTCAAAGCGGTAGCCCGCCGGCGGCGGCTGGGCGGGATCGACGACCGCCGCCGTGTAGTCGTCGCGCAGAGGAAACGTGGACGTCCACACCGGCACGCGCAGCCCGCTCTCCAGGTCGAAGATTCCGATCTGCAGATGCGCGTTGCGCGCCGTCGCCGGCGGCAGCGCTAGGTAGCGCGCCTCGTAGCCTTCATCGCCCGGCTGCCACTCGTTCACGGGCGGGCTGCCGTGCAGAATTTCGTGGTCCATCGACCCGAGCGGCCGCTCCTGCGCGTTCACGATGTGGGCGAAGCAGCGATACGCGACGGGCACCGGGTTCAGACAGCGCCAGCGCAGTTGGAGCGTGAACACGCCCTGCTTCTCGGCGAGCCGCAGGCCGGTGATCTGCAGGTAGTTCCCGAGGTTCACGTCTGCTTGATCAAGCTGCGCCGCCGCGCCTGGCTGCCGCGCCGGATAAAACACATCCGGGCCGGCGCTGGCGTTTTCAAAGATCTCGATGCGGCCGCCGTCCGGCGTCTCCACGCCCGGCGGCACCTCGTGGAACAGCGGCCCCTTGGCCAGATAGTCGAGCGTCCGCGCCCCGCTGCGAAACTGGTCGAGCGGCTGTTGCGTACCGCCCTGCTTGAACAAGAAATACTGCGTGGCGCTCATGATGCGGTGGATCTGCTCGGTGGAGGCCGTGTAGGCGGTGGTGTGAAACTCAAAGGGGTACTTCAGCAGAGCGGCCTCCAGGTCCAGATTATTGGTGTTGAACGACCAGGTGTCGGCGCCGAGCCCCACGATCAGCTTCGATCCGGGCTGGAGGCGCTCCCGCCGCGCCAGCAGCTCGAGCACCTTGTCGAGCGGCCAGCGCTGCGGGTTGGGCGCGAACGAGTATCCCTGGGCGTAGGAGAAAACCTGCCACGGGCCGAGCTGCAGCGTTCGCGGCCCGAAGACCTCGAACGAATTACCCAGCGTCACGAGCACGCCGCCCGCCACCACGCCCGCGAGCATCCAGGCACGCGCCCGCCGCCATCGCTCGAGCGCCCGCGCGAACAGCGCGGCCGTCACGATGGCGAACGCCGGAAACATCGGCGCGATCAGACGCAGGTCGCGATTCTCGGAAAGCGCGAAAACCGGCAGCATCACGAGCCAAGGCACGACATAGTAGATCGCGCGGCCCAGAAAATTGTCCCGCCTGGTATCGAGCCACGCCACCAGCCCCGCCACGCCCGCCAACACATGGATCACAGACCACGAGTTGTTGACGTGAATCAGAAAGTAATCGGCCGCCATCGCCAGCGGCGACGGCTTCGCCGTGGGGTGCACGGGCGTGAAATAAGTCTCCTGGAACGAGCGGTGCATCACCGCCTCCCAGTTGTGCACATACCAGGGCCCCGCCAGCGCCAGCAGCGGAACACCTATTAGTACGACATCGAGCAGCAGCCGCCCGGCGCGATTTCCGTGCTTCCTCCACAGGACCACCGCGATCGCCGGCGCCGCAAACGCCGGGAAAGTGATCTTCATCAGCAGCCCCAGGCCGCACAGCGCGCCCAGCCACACCAGCCAGCGGTCGCGCTCCGTGTCATCCCATTCCGCCAAAGCCAGCATGGCGAGGACAACCAGCACGGTCAGCCAGTATTCTGGCAAGAAAATCCGCGACAGCCCGGCCAGCAGCGGCGAGCTGAGCGCCAGAAAAACCGACAACAGCGAAACCGTCTGGCCGAAGAATTTCCGGCACAAGCGGTAAAGCCCCGCAGCGAGCGCCACGCACGCCACGGCGCTGACCAGGTACACCACGAACACCGAGCGCCCGAGCAGGCAAAAGAAGGGGAACGGAAGAACCGTGATCAGCGGCGCCTTGTCGGGCAGCGCGTAGCGGAAGCCATTCCAGTAGGCGGACAGCCCCTGCTCGCCGAACTTATCGAAGAGGCGCACCGCCGCCGCCAGGTACCAGCTATCGTCCCAGTGAGACGGCCCTTTTTCCGCCACGCCCCAGGCGAGAATCAAGAGCACCGCGGCCGCCGCCAGCGCATACCACAGGAAAGGAAATTTCGTTTGCCCGGCCGGTTCTTCGCGCATCAGAAGAATTTGAACTTCCTGGCGGCGAAGACGCACATGCGCAGCAGCAGCCAGCCGTGCCGGAAGCGGCTGATGTTGGTGCGGCCGTAGGAGCGGTCGCGATAGCGAATGGGAATCTCCACGATCTTCAGATTTTGCTTGGCCGCGCCGAACAGCAGGTCGAAGTCGCCGAAGGGATCGAAATTTCCAAAGAAGGCGCGGTTGGCGGCGATCTTCTCGTAATCCTCGCGGGCCAGCACCTTGGTGCCGCACAAGGTATCTTTAATAGACTGGCCGAGGATCCAGGTGAACATCTTGCCGAAGAACTTGTTGCCCAGCAGGTTCAGATACCGCATGGCCTCCTTTTCCATCGGGTAGACCAGCCGGCAGCCGTTGATGAACTCGCCGGCGCCGCTCTCGATCGCCTCGAAGAAACGCGGCAGGTCTTCCGGCGCGACCGTGAGGTCCGCGTCCAGAATCATGAGCACGTCGCCGGTGGCCACGGCAAAGCCTTTGCGCACCGCGTCGCCCTTGCCGCGCCCGGCGCCCTGCTCGACGAGCCGCAGCTCGTGCGGCCCCTGGTAGCGCGCCATCACCGCGCGGATCTCCTCGAGGGTGCCGTCAGTGGAGTTGCCCTCCACGAAAATGATCTCCGTGCGCGCGCCCATGCCCGGCGTGCGCTCCACCGCCGCCACGATGTTGCCGCGCTCGTTGCGGCACGGCACCACGACCGAGCAGCTTGACCGCGCCGGCGAGGAGCTCCCCGGGGCGCTCAGCGGGCCTGCGGGGCGCAGCCGGGCCACTATGTATTGCTGTAATCCAAACCGCCGCACCAACGGAGTGACCTGCGCCACCTGGTTGACCAGCTCCGATAGCAGCGGCACGCGGAGCGGGAACGGCATCCGCCGGCCCTGCTTCACCGTCTCGAAGCCGGCCAGGGCCAGCAGGTTTTCCAGATCCTGGTGCGTCAGCCAGTTTTGCAGGTTCTGTTGCGTCTTGAGGCCCAGCCGCTCGGCCGCCTTCAGGGCCGGCTCCCATAGGTAGTTGTAAAAGGTAATGATCACCCGCGTCCGCGGATGGCAAACCTTCCGAAGCTGGCACAGCGCCCCCAGAACGTCGTAGAGGTCTCCCACCAGGTCGGAAAGCACTACGTAATCGAACGGCCCGGCGAGCGCGGGGTCCGCCTCGAGCTTGTGCGCGTCCATCTGGAGGAAGTGCAGGTGCGGGCGCCGCTCTCGCGCCACCTCCACCATGCGCCCGCTCAGATCCACGCCCACGCCGTAAACCGGCTCGAGCGCCGCCAGCAGATCGCCGTTGGCGCACCCGATTTCCAGCACCCGCGAGCCGGGCGGCGCCAGAAACCGGAGCAGCCGCACCAGGCCGTCAAAGTAATAGCGGTTTCTTTGCTTCGCCCACTCCGGCGCCAGCCTGTCGTAATACTCAGTCAGGTCCCGATGGGCATAGGTGGTGTGGCTGGCCCTGGCGGTGGTGGTGGGCATCTCCAAGCGGACTTCGCTAGAACGGCGAATTCTGGCCCATCATAGCAGAATATTTCGGCGCGCATCCACGCCCGGGTGCGCGAGGGTGCGCGACATAAGAATGGACGGTCTGCGAGTTGGGCTGGAATTGCGCCTTCTCTGAGTATATGCATATACTCAGAAGAGGAGGTGCCTTGTGTCTCAGTCTCTCGCCGACCTGGAGGCCGCACGCGCCAAGCTTTT
>DASQHK010000509.1:0-4991 GCA_035632135.1 Bryobacterales bacterium | reverse complement strand
GATGAGGTAAGATTAAGAGCAGCGGGAGCCGAGAGCTTACCGAGGAGAGAAGATGCTTGCGATTCGCTTGGCCCGCACGGGCGCCAAGAAAAAACCGCAGTACCGCGTGGTGGTGATCGAGAAGGAGCGCGCCCGCAATGGGCGGTTCCTGGAGATTCTCGGCCACTACAATCCCACCGTCGACCCCATCGATGTGCACGTGGATAAGGAGCGCGTCCAATACTGGATCGGCAAGGGCGCGCAGCCTTCGGCCACGGTCAGCCGGCTGCTGGCCCGCACCGCCTGACGCCGCCGCCTTGCCGCCGTGGAGCTTCCAATCGGAGGCGCCCGGCCGGGTCCCGCCGGTGGCATCCCCATGACCTGAGCTCCGCCGCCAACCCGCGCCGCCTGGAACAAGTCGAAGGCAGAGAAATCTGCTCTTGGAGTGAAACAAAAGAGCCGCCCGCGACACCTATTAGCGAAGGACCGTTTGTCGGAGGTGTGCGATGAGCCGCATATCTATGCGGGCTGCTCGGAAGACGAGTTCCCTGCTGGTGCTTTCCTTCCTGGCTCTTTCGTCTCTCTGGGGACAGGGCGAGGCGGTGAACGCTCGCCTCACTGGCGCCGTTCTCGACCCGGATGAGGCGGTCGTGGCCGGCGCCAAGGTTACAATCTCTAACTCAGCCGCTGGATTCACACGTCAGTTCACTACGGCCGACAACGGACAATATACGTTCACCCTGGTTCCGCCGGGGAGGTATCAACTGAAGGTTGAGAAAGAGGGCTTTAGCACGTACCTTCAGCCAAACATCGTGCTGGCTGTGGGCCAGTCCTCGACTCTGAATCCCAGGCTGGAGCTGGGCCCGCTCAGCCAGACTATCGAGGTGACGGCTGACGCGCCTCTTCTGAATTCGGGCAACGCCAACTTGGGGGCGGAGGTCGCCGGGAAGCAGGCGGTCGAACTTCCTCTGAACCTGCGCAACGTATTCAACCTGGTTTTGCTGAGCTCCAGCGTCAACAATCCTGCCGAATACGAGGGCCTGACTTGACCGTGCCACCAGATTGGCCGGGACCAGGATGGTTCCGCATTCAATTTCGGCGGCGGGCGCTTTGGGACCACGGCATTTCTTCTGGACGGTCACTGGGACGGCTCGGGTGACTGGGGCGCGCCGATTTTTGTTCCTTCGGTGGACGAGCTGGAGGAATTTAAGATTCAGACCAATACGTTTTCTCCCCAGTACGGCTGGAGCATGGGCAACGCGATCAACGTGGTCACCAAATCGGGAACCACTTCCTTCCACGGCGGGCTGTTTGAATTTCTCCGCAACGGCTCTCTGGACGCGAACAACTTCTTCAGCAATCGGAACGGGCTGTCGCGGCCGATGGTCAAACGCAACCAGTTTGGCTTCAACCTCGGCGGGCCGCTGGTGATCCCTGGACTGTATCGGCAGAGAAACAAGACTTTCATTTTCGGCTCGTACGACGGCTTGCGCCAGGCGACGCCGATTACCGCGGTTCTTACGGTGCCGACCGCCGAGCAGCGGCAAGGCGACTTTTCCAGGACCTTCAATCAAAACGGCTCTCTGGCGATCCTTTACAACCCCTTCACAACGCGCCAGGAGGGCGGCACGTTTGTGCGCGATCCGTTCCCCGGCAACCGCATTCCCCAGCAGCTCATGGACCCGGTCGCCCTCAAGCTCTTGCCTTTCTGGCCCCTTCCGAATCGGCCAGGCGTTTTGTTGACGGCCCAGAACAACTTTGTTGGCGCCATGGGCCTGCCTCTGAACGGCGACCAATACACGATTCGCGTGGATCACAATATCGACCAGAGACAGCGTTTGTTCACGCGGTGGTCGCAGAAGCGGCAATTCATTCAGGGCGTCGGAGCGTTTTTCGGCGCCGACAACCCCGGTGGCATGGGAAGAGGGGAGCCGAATCCGCGCTGGGATATCGGGTTGGGTTACAACTATGCAATCACCCCCGCTCTGCTGCTGAACGCCACGCTAGGCTGGGGACGCTGGGTGGAACAGGGCCAGCCCCAAGGGGCGCCGTTTCAGCCCTCCTCTCTCGGCCTGCCGGCCGCCCTGGACACTTTTGGAGGGCCGGGCGCCTTCCCTGGCATCAGCGTCGACGGAATACAAGGTCTCGGTTCGGGGGCGCTGAGCCGGACGCCTCGCGAGGCGCGCACTCTTGCTCTCGATCTGACTCACATCCGGGGGCGGCATACCTTGACCATGGGCTTCACGGCCATCGACTTCCGTTTGAACACCTTCACCTCTTCGGTCGCCAGCTTCTCCTTTCCGCGGCAATTCACGCAAGGGCCTGATCCGACAAAGGCGGATCCGAACACCGGCTTGGGAGTGGCGTCCTTCCTGCTGGGCACGGGTGGCGGCAGCAGCAGCGGCGGGATCACTCTGGCGGCCAATGCCGCGCTCAGCAAGAATTTTTACGGCTGGTACTTCAATGACGACTTCAGGCTCCGCCGCAACCTGACTCTGAATCTGGGCGTCCGCTATGATTTCCAGACCGCTCCAACCGACCGTTTCGACCGGCTCTCGTCCTGGACGCTAGAGAAAAATTCGATCAGTGATGCCACAGCGCTGAACCTGATTGGCGGCCTGCGCTACACCGGAGGCGGCAACCCGCGGGGCCTCTACGATCCGCAGTACACCAACATCGCCCCTCGTATCGGCTTCACGTACTCGCCCCTCAGCAAGCTGGTGATGCGTGCCGGCTTCGGCATCTTTTATATGCCGGCCATGGAATTCGGCATTGGCGGCAACTGGGGCTTGGCCCTCGATGGTTTCTCGCAGACCACGCCGTACGTGGGAAGCCTGGACAACAACGTCACGCCGCACGACCTGTTGCGGAATCCCTTCCCCAATGGGCTCTTGCTGCCCCCGGGCAAAGCGCTGGGCGACCGCACCGATCTGGGTCTTTCCGTCAATGAGGTTGAGCGGGGCCATCCTACGCCCTATGTGGAGCAATGGACGTACAGCCTTCAGTACCAGCTCGGGTCCAACACCATGCTGGAGGCCGCTTATGTGGGCAACCACGGGGTGAAGCTGCCTTTTGGAGCAAACTTTCAGCGCAATCAGTTGCGCCCGGAGCAGCTGAGTCTGGGCAATGCGCTGCTGGCGCTGGTGCCGAACCCCTTCTTCGGCCTGACCACGGCGGGTGTTCTCTCGGGAAGCACCGTGCCGCTGGGCCGCTTGCTGCGGCCTTATCCGCAGTTTGACAACGTCCTCTCGGTCCAGCCGCCGGCCGGGATGAGCGCCTACCATGCTCTCACCGTTTCGGCCAACCGGCGCTTCAGCCAGGGATTGCAGCTCCTGGTCTCGTTCACGGCCTCGAAATACCTAACGAACACGGAGGGCCCCGAGGGGGGAGTGAGCCAGACTCCGGCGGGGCTAATCCGTAACTACTACGATATTTCGGCTGAGAAGTCGCTGATGAACGACGATATCCCCCGGAGCTTGGTGATCAGCTATATCTACGAGTTGCCGGTCGGGAAGGGAAAGAGGTTCGCGCCCGCCGGCAAAGCGGCCAATGCCGTCATCGGCGGCTGGCAGGTGACGGGGATCTCCACGTTCAGGTCCGGTTTCCCCGTTTCGATCGCTGCAGTCAACAACAACACGAATTCCTTTGGCGGCGGTCAGCGGCCCAACATCGTGGGCAATCCCAGCCTCGATCACCCCACGATCGACCGCTGGTTCAACACCGGCGCCTTCGCTCAGCCGGCATCTTTTACCTTCGGCAACGCGCCGCGCACCATGCCGAACCTGCGGACCGACGGCGCCAACAACTGGGACTTCAGCATCCAGAAATACTGGGGACTGTGGAGCGAGGAATCCAAGCTCCAGTTCCGAACGGAGTTCTTCAATCTCTTTAACCGGGCCGGCTTCTACACGCCAAATGGCGCGTTTGGCAATCCAGGCTTCGGCCTGGTCAGCCAGGCCTTCCCGCCCCGGTCGATCCAGTTTGGGATGAAGCTGTACTGGTAGCCGCTTGGCGTTGGCGCCCTCGCCACGATCCTTGAGCAGGGCCAAAAGCTGCGATATACTCTTCCGTAGCATCCTCACAATTGCGCGATGCGCCTGTCTGCCGGAACGCGGCTTGGTCCCTACGAGATAGTTGCTCCCATCGGCGCCGGCGGCATGGGCGAAGTTTACCGCGCCCGCGACACCCGGCTCGATCGAATCGTAGCTGTCAAGGTTCTGGCGGAGGATGTCGCGAAGCGTCCGGAACTGCGCCAGCGGTTCGAACGAGAGGCCCGCGCGATCTCCAGCCTGAACCATCCCCACATCTGCAGCCTTTATGATGTCGGCCAGCAGGACGGCCAGGACTACCTGGTCATGGAGTTTCTGGAAGGCGAGACGCTGGCGGCTCGGCTCGCCAAAAGTCCTCTGCCGATGGATCAGCTTCTTCGGTTTGCCGTCCAGGTGTCCGCCGCTCTCGGCGACGCCCATCGGCAAGGCGTCTTCCATCGCGACCTGAAGCCCGGCAACGTGATGCTGACCAAAACGGGCGTCAAGCTCCTGGATTTCGGGTTAGCGAAGCTTCGCGCGCCCGAAAGAGCGGGGCCCCTCGACGGTCTGACGACCGAAGCCTCCCAGCAGAAAACGCTGACCGCGGAGGGGGTCATATTCGGCACGCTCCAATACATGGCGCCGGAGCAACTGGAAGGCAAAGAGATTGACGGGCGGACCGATATTTTCTCCTTCGGCGCCGTGCTTTACGAGATGACCACGGGACGCAAGGCATTCGCGGGGGACAGCTCAGCGAGCTTGATCGCGGCCATCCTGTCTTCGAATCCACCGCCGATTTCCAACTTCGCCCCCGTGGCCGGGCACCCTGAGAGCCCGGCGCTGGATCGGGTCATTCGCAAGTGCCTGGCCAAGCTTCCCGATGACCGCTGGCAGACGGCGAGCGACCTGAGGAGCGAGCTGGAATGGATCGGCGAAACCGGCTCCGTCCACGCGCCGGCAAGCGCGTCGCCCGTAACTGCGGTC
>DASQHK010000508.1:0-4773 GCA_035632135.1 Bryobacterales bacterium | reverse complement strand
GCGGTGGCAGGGATGGGCCGGTGGCCCGCCGGCCGGCTGGCCGCGGAGGGAAGCCACGCCGCAGCCCACAGCCCCCCTCCGGCCAGCGCCGGCAGCAAACACGCCAGCCACGCGGCCGCCTTGTGGCGCGCGCCGGGCGCGGGCGCCAGAAGCTGGTAGCCCGCAAGAATTCCCGGAATCGCCAGCATCGCCGCCATCGAATGTAAACCCACGGCGAGCAGCAGGCACAGAAAGCACCCTGCCCCCCACCGCCGGCTCGCCTCGCGCTCCAGTCGATATAAGCAATACAGAGCACCGAGCAGAAACGGCAGGCTCAACACGTAAGGGTTGTCCGCTTTGCGAAGGAAAGCCACGCGGCCAAGGGCGTGCCAGGCGAAGAAAACAGCCGCCAGCAGGGCCGCCCAGCGTGTCCGCAGGAAGCGCCGGCACAGCAGGAACAGCAGAACCACGCTGCTGAGGTGCGCGGCCAGCGCCACGAGCTGGAGCCAGGAATACCGCTCCACGAAATGCAGCTCGAAATACAAACGGATCAGCCGGAACAGCGGATAGACGTGTACGTCCTGCGGCGTGAGCAGCCTGTCCCAGTGTCCCGCCAGCACGGCCCGGTCGATGGCCATCAACTGCGTATCGTCGGAGGGCATCACCAGCAGGAACCGCGCCGGCGGCCACCACAGCTTCACGGCAGCGGCGAGCGCCAGAAACAGCAGGAGCCAAATGCCCAGCCCGGCGCGCCGGGAAGAGGACGCGGTCGGGGGAGCCATCATACCGCGCGGCGGAAGCGCCCATCGGCGAACAGCTCGTAGCGGCGCCCGCGCCACTCTACGGTCGAGCCGAACAAGCCGAGCACCCAGTTGACCAGGCTGGCAATGTCGGCCAGCGGCACGAGCCACCAGTAGCGCCGGGTGAGCGGGTCGCGCAGCAGCCGCCCGGCCACGGCCGCCATCACCGCCGCGCGCAGCAGCAAAACCGCCGCCCCGAGCGGGGCCGCCGGGCCGGCCAGGAGCGGCAGGGCGAACGGCAGCGGGTTCGTAAATACTTGTCCGACATAGCCCCACGGCCGCGACCGCCGCGTCGAGCGCGCCCAGCGAATGCGGTGCTTCCAGTTGGCCCCGAACCGCTGGCTGCCGATGTGGTGCTCCACCACGTGGCGCGAGAGCACCGCCCGGTACCCCTGCCCTTCCGCCCACTGGCCCAGCACGAAGTCCTCGGCCAGATACTCCCCCACCGCCGCGAACCCCCCGATGCGGTCCAGGTATTGCCGCCGAAGGCTCATGGTCGGGCCGACGGCGAACTTCACCCCCTCCAGCATCCGCGCCACCAGCACCCCGCACCAGAACTCGGTATTGAGAGTGAGCGCCTCGAGCAGCGACCACAAACTCGATCCTCCCGGCACGGCCCGATAGGGGCAGCACGACACGGCCACTTTGGGATCGGCAAAGTCCGCGGCGATGGCGCGCAGGTGCCCAGGCGTGACGCGGATGTCGCTGTCGCTGATCACCAGAATGTCGTAGCGCGCTCTCTCCGCCATGCGCAGCAGGCTCTGGACCTTGGCGTTGGGAAACTGCGGCTCGCCCGAAACGATCACCTCCGCGTCGCGCGCCGGATATTGCGCCAGCAGCCCGCGCGCCACCTCGGCGGCCGGATCGTCCGGCTCGCGCACCGCAAACAGAAGCTGGTATTCCGGATAGTCCTGCTCGAAGAAGGTGCGGAGATTAGATTCGAGGTCCCGCTCCAGCCCCGCCAGCGGCTTGAGCACCGTGATCGGCGGCGTGAACCCGGCGGCGGCGGAAGCGCCTTCCCGCTCGAAGCGGCGGGCAGCGATCAGCACGAGCGCATAAAAAACGACGCCGCCCGCCGCCACTGCAAGGCAGGCGGCGCAGGCCGCCCAGTAGAAAACCGTCATGGGAAGCGTAAGGCGCCACGCGCCGGCGCCGGCCGCCGCCGCGCGTTACTGGCCCTGAACGTCCAGCGTGTTGGTGCCCTCCACGCGGACCTTGGAGTAGACTTTCCCCCACTCCTCGTGCGCGCTGCTGGCAGCGTATTTCTTCAGCGCAGCCTGGTTCTCAAACTCCATCGCCACGCCGTACTGCCACTGGTCGCCGCGGTTGAGCACCTTGCCCATCCAGATGTTGCGGATTTCCGGCGATTCACCGGCCATTTTACGCGTGGCTTCCCATAGCTCGTCCATCTGTTGCGGCGTCGTTCCTTCCACTTGTTTGAACGAGAAAACGTGGATCAGCGTTTTCTTGCTCGCGGCCATTTTCTTGCCGACTAACGTTCCTGAGCCGAACAGCATGGCTCCGGCCACCAGCAGAGCGAGACAACGAACGTTGCAAAGCTTGCGCATGAAACATCCTCCTCGGGGATGAACCGCCTGCGGCGGCGAGTGCCGGCTGGCGGCAGGCTTAACTTTTCGAGTCTATCAGTTTTTGGGCCTCGGCGAGGAACTCGTCGAGGGGTTTCGCGCCCTGGTCACCCAGCTTGCGGTCGCGGACCGCCACTTGCTGCTTCTCGGCCTCGCGCGCGCCTACTACCAGCATGTAAGGGATTTTCTGCAACTGCGCGTCGCGGATCTTGGCGTTGACTTTTTCGCTGCGCGCGTCGACCTCAACCCGCAGGCCCGCGCCGCACAAACGCTCGGCCACGCTGCGCGCGTAATCGAGTTGCTTATCGGTAATAGGCAGCACGATGGCCTGCACCGGCGCCAGCCACAGCGGGAATGCGCCGGCGTAGTGCTCCACCAGCACCCCGAAAAAGCGCTCCACCGATCCCCACAGCGCCCGGTGCACCATCAGCGGCTGGTGCGCCTTCCCGTCCTCGGCGATGTATTCGAGGCCGAAGCGGCGCGGCAGCGTGAAATCAAACTGCACGGTCGAGAGCTGCCACAGCCGGCCGATGGCGTCCACCAGCTTCACGTCGATCTTCGGCCCGTAGAAGGCCGCCTCGTCGGGTATGACCTTGGCTTCGACGCCGAGCTGCTCGAGCGCCTCGCGCAGCGCGCTTTCGGCCAGCTCCCACTGCTCCGGCGCGCCGTCGTACTTGCCGCTGGCGCCCTTGTCCCAGGTGGAAAGTTCAACTTTATATTCGCGGAAACCGAAGGTTCGCAGCACGTCGAGGGCGAAATCCATGCAGCCGATCACCTCGCCCTTGATCTGTTCCGGCGTGCAGAAAATGTGCGCGTCGTCCTGCGTGAAGCCGCGCACCCGCAGCAGCCCGTGCATCACGCCCGACCGCTCATACCGATAAACAGTACCCAGCTCGCCCAGCCGCACCGGCAGATCGCGGTAGCTGCGCCGCCGGTCCTTGTAAATCAGGATGTGGAACGGGCAGTTCATGGGCTTGAGCCGGTAGGTCGCGTCGTCCAGCTCCATCCCCGTGAACATGTTCTCGGCGTAGTAGTTGAGGTGGCCCGAGATCTGCCACAAATGCTCCCGCGCCACGTGCGGTGTGTAAACCAGCCCGTAGCCGCGCCGCAGGTACTGGTCGCGCAGCCAGTCCTCCATGATCTTGCGCACCATCCCGCCCTTGGGATGCCAGAAAATCAGCCCCGGCCCGGCCGCTTCCTGGATGCTGAAAAGGTCCAGCTCCGGGCCCAGCTTGCGGTGGTCGCGCTTCTTCGCCTCCTCCAGCCGGTGCAGGTGCGCGTCCAGCTCTTCTTTGGTGAAGAACGCCGTCCCGTAAATGCGCTGCATCCGCGCGTTGTGCTCGTCGCCCTTCCAGTACGCGCCGGCGATCGAGAGCAGCTTCAGCGCCTTGATTTTGCCGGTCGAGGGAATGTGCGGCCCGCGGCAAAAATCGATGAAATTTTCGCCCGTCTTGTAAACCGAAACGCGGTCGCCCTCCGCCTTCTCCTCGATCAGCTCGCACTTCATCTGCTCGCCCATTTCCTGGAACTTCCGCAGGCTCTCGGCGCGCGGCAGCCACACGCGCTCGAAGGGCAGGTCGCGCTGCACGATCTCCCGCATGCGCGCTTCGATTTTTTCCAGGTCCTCCGGCGTGAACGGCGTCTCGCGCTGAAAGTCGTAAAAGAAGCCCTCTTCGGTCGGCGGCCCGATGCCCAGCTTGGTCTCGGGATAAAGCTCCAGCACCGCCGCCGCCAGCACGTGCGCGCTCGAGTGCCGGTACACCTCCAGCGCCTCCGGATCCTTGTTCGTCAGAATCCGCAACGGCGTGTCTTCCGTGAGCGGCGCCTTCAGATCGATCAAGCGGCCGTTGGCCTTGGCCACCAGCGCGGCGTCGGCCAGCCGCGGGCCGAGCGACCGCGCCACCTCGAGCGCCGTCACGCCCTTGGGGAAGGGTCTCTCGCTGCCATCGGGAAATTCGACCCGTATCGAGTCCATGACTGTTCGCGCCGCTGTCCGGCGAGTGCTCAGGATTTGGTTGATTTCGACGCCGGCTTCGCTTCGTCTTTCTTGGCGGAGGCCTCTTTCTTGTCGCCCTTCTCCCCGCCCGCCTTGCTCTCCGCCTTGGCCTCTGCGCCGGCGTCCTTCTTGCCGTCCTTGCCGTCGCCCCCAGAACCGTTGCCCTTGCGGGCGTAATCGGTCACGTACCACCCCGTGCCCTTGAACCGGAAGGCGGGCGCGGAAAGCACGCGCTTCACCTTCCCTCCACAACCGTTGTGTTTCCTCACCGGCCGGTCGGAAAACTTCTGGATCTCATCGAAGTGCGCGCCACACTTGAGGCACTCGTATTCGTAAACGGGCATGCAACTCCTGGCCCCGCGTCCTGAACGGCGACTACATTTCAGTATAGCAAACAGCAAAACCGCCGGCT
>DASQHK010000507.1:0-7717 GCA_035632135.1 Bryobacterales bacterium | reverse complement strand
CTATTCAATAAACGTGACCTTGTTGATCTCGCGCAGGGTGGTAACGCCGGCCTTGGCTTTGGCCAGCGCCGACTCCCGCAGGAACGTCATGCCTTCCTCGCGCGCCACGCGCTTGATCTCGGAGGTGGGGCGCTTGGCGAGGATCAGCTCCCGGATGTGATCGCTCAAATCGAGCAGCTCGTGGATGGCGGTGCGGCCACGGAAGCCGGTCCCGGCGCACTCGATGCAGCCCTCGCCCTCTTGAAAATCGAAGTCGCGGTATTCGGCCGGGTGGAGGCCGCTTTCTTCGAGTATCTGGTCGGGATAGCGGACCGCCTTCTTGCAGTGGTCGCAGATCACGCGCACCAGGCGCTGCGCCAGAATGCAGTTGAGCGCGGAGACGAAGTTGTAAGCCTCGACGCCCATGTTGAGGAAGCGGCCGAGCACATCGACGACGTTGTTGGCGTGGACGGTGGTGAAGACCAAGTGGCCGGTGAGCGCCGACTGGATGGCGATCTGGGCGGTTTCCTCGTCGCGGATCTCGCCGACCATGATCTTATCGGGGTCGTGGCGCAGGATGGAGCGCAGGCCGCGGGCGAAGGTGAGGCCCTTCTTGTCGTTCACCGGGATCTGCGTGATGCCCTTGATCTGGTACTCGACCGGGTCTTCGATGGTGACAATCTTGTCCTCGTCGTTCTTGATCTCGCTGAGCGCGGCGTAAAGGGTGGTCGTCTTGCCGCTGCCGGTGGGGCCGGTGACGAGCACCATGCCGTAGGGCTCGCTGATGTAGCGGCGGAACTTCTTCAGGTCGGCGTCGGAGAAGCCGACCACGTCGAGCGAGAGCTGGTGGAACTTCTCGCTCATAGACTCCTTGTCGAGCACGCGCAGCACGGCGTCCTCGCCGTGAATGGTGGGCATGATGGAGACGCGGAAGTCGATGAAGCGGCCCTTGTAGCGGACGCGGAAGCGGCCGTCTTGCGGAATGCGGCGCTCGGCGATGTCCAGCTCCGACATCACCTTGATGCGGGAGATGATGGTCTGGTGCCAGTCCTTGGAGATGGGCGGCATGGCGTAGTGCAGCACGCCGTCGATGCGGTACTTGATGGCCACTTCCTGGTCGCGCGTCTCGATGTGAATGTCGCTGGCGCGGCGCTCGAGGGCGTTGAAGATGGTCGTGTCAACCAGGCGGATGACCGGGCTGATGTCGGTGTCGGCGGCGGTCAGCTTCTCGATCGAGATGGTCTCATCGCTGGCTTCCTCGTCGCGGACCACGTCGAGGACGAAGCCCTCCGTGACCTCTTCGAGCACGCGCTGGGACTGCTCGGTCTTCTTGAGCAGCTCGTTGATCTGCGAAAGCGTGGCGACCTTGACGCGGAGCTTCTTGTTGAGCAGCAGCGAGATCTCATCGACCAGCATGAGCTGGCGCGGGTCGGCGATGGCGATCTCGAGCGCGCCGTTGGTCACGCGCAGCGGCACGAAGTTGTAGCGGAACATCAGCTCGACGGGGATCGAGCGGAACAGGTCGTGCTCGATGTGCTCCTGGTCGAGATCGACGAACTCGTAGCGGTAGCGCCGGGCCAGGTCGCGGGCGGCCTGCGCCTCGGCGACTGGATCGGTGCGGAGCGGCTTTTCCGTGGTGGCCATGGGCGCCTCTTGGGCTCCGGGAATTTCGAGCGGCCGCCGACACAACACCTCCAGCCAGACGGCCGCCCACATAGCTTTTGACGCGACAGGGCAGCGGTTCGTGGAGGCTTTGTGGCAGCGTCCTGAAAGTGTCGGGAGATGAGATTGGCTTTGTTTGGCAATTTCTTGTAAGCCACTGATGCCTTTGGGGGTTACGATCCTTGGCTGGGTGGGAACGACGGGGCCCGAGGATCTCTCCTCGGCTAAAACTGGCCGTGGGTTATACTGGGGGCAGCATTATGGATGTCGAGAGAACGATCGAGTTTATTTTGGAGCACGAGGCGCGGATCGACGCGCGGCTGGAGATGGTCATCGCTCATGGGGACCAGCTCGACGCCCGCGTGGATCAGCTCGGCGCCCGCGTGGATCAGCTTGGCGCCCGCCTGGATCAGCTCGGCGCGCTGGTCAAGGAAAACAGTGCTCAGATTCGGAAGCTGACCGCGGCGCAAGCCAAGACCGACTACAAACTGAAAATCGTCGGCACCATGGTTGGAGCGGGCATGAAGCGGCTGCAGAAGATGGACCGCACCATTAACCGGCTGGAGCACAACATCGAGCGCCTGGTGGCTGGAATGATGCGGCAGCCGCCGAACGGACGGAGGCGTTGATGACAATGGAAGAGCGGGCGCTCGAGATCGCGCCCCTGCTGGACAAGCCGCTCACGACCGTCAAGGTCCTCCGCCTCCGCCCGGCAGACTGAAGCCGAAGCGCGCCAGACCAAACGAAACCCGGTGAAAAGACGGTAGTGATGATACGGCAGAGGGCTACCGCCGGCCGTTGGAGCGCTGGCGGATGAGGGCGGCGAGCATACGCTTGATGTCGGCCTCCGTCTGGGACTGTTTCACTTCGAGGCGGGCCATTCGTCCCTCGTGAGCGGCCACCAGCGCGTCCGTTTTCTTCTGGGCGGCGGCGATCTGGATCACCAGCTTGATGCCCGTCTGGACCAGCTTCCGGATGGCCTGAATCTGGCCATCGGCCCTGTCCATGCGCTGCTCGGCCCTCGCGGCGCGCTGGTCGGCCTTGAATTGGCTCTCGGCCAGCTTTGCCTGCTGGGCGAGGATGAACTCCATGGTGCGCTCGACATCCATACTGGACTTTAATTATACGACAGCCAATACCGCGGCGCTCAGTTGGCGGGCGCCACGGCGTGATCCGGCGTGCGGCCATACCAGCGCGCCAGCACGCCGAGCGCGGGTTTGCCGAGCGGGCTGTAAGAAATCTCGAACCGCGAGCCCTCCCCGCTCGACGGCCACTTCCACCAGTAGAGTCCGGCAAACCACGGCTGGTCGTAGAAAGCTTCGAACAGGACGGTGTAGCAGCGCGCCTGCATCGCGGCGTCGGGCAGGCCGTCGCTCTCGTCCCAGGGCCGGGCAGCGGCGCTCGCGCGGGCCGGATAGCCGGCTTCGGTGAACAGCACCGGCCGGTTGTATTTCTGCGACAGAGTGGCCAGCTTTTGGACCAGCTCGCGCAGCCGGGACGAATCGGGGCGCGGCGTTTCGCCGGGATTGGCGAGCGGGTAATACATATTGACACCGATGTAGTCGAGGGCGTCCCAGAAGCGCAGCCGTTCCGCCTCCGGCCCCCAACTGGCGGCGTAGGTAAGCGGCCCGGAATAGACGCGGCGCAGATCGGCGATCAGCGCGCGCCAGGCAGCCTCGCGGCCCGTCACGCCGCCCAGCTCGTTGCCGATCACCAGCAGATCGGCGTCGCAGATCTCGGCCAGGCGCGCATAATGCAGCAGCCAGCGGCGGTAGCGGCTGAACCAGCGCTCGAAGTCCGCGTCGCTCGCAAACGCGATGTCGCCGGTGAAGACCGGCGCCCAGAGCTGGGGCTTGAGCGTGACGCGCAGGCCCAGGCGTTTCGCCTGCTCGATGGTGCGGATGACGCGGTCGTCGCGCTCGCCGGTTCCGAACAAGAGGCGCGGGTCGCGCGGGGCCCGCGTGAAAGCGTAGGGGATTACCGCCACGGAATTGGCGCCCAGCCTGGCGATGGCGGCAAGCTGTCCGGCAGCGGCGTCCGAGCCATAGCCGCGGCTGCCGCCCGGCTCGTGGGAGAAAGAAATGCCGCGGTGGAAGAAGGAGGAGCGCGGAGGGTCGGCGGCCGGCGCCGCGTTGCGCCGAGCATTATCGTACTGATAGGCATCCCAGTCCCGCTCGCGCCCGCCGGTGACCGTAAACGGCCCGCCATAGAGGGCGCGCAGCATCGCCGTCCCGCGCGCGGCCACTTCGGATTCCACCCACGCTCCGCCCAGCGCGTCCGAGACCAGCGGCGAGAGAGAATCGGGGCTCGTCTCGAAGACTTCACCCAGCGAGCGCCGTCCTTCTTCGCGCGTGATGCGAGCGGCGTAGGCGCCGAGCGGCTGGCCGTGGAAGCCGCCCGTGGCGTAGCGGGCGATGGCCCGGGCCACGTTCTCCGATCCCGGAGGCCCCCACGCGCTATACATCAGTAATAGGGCTTCGCCCCGCGGATCGGAGACGCTGCCATCGGGCGCCAGCAGCTCCTCGATCGTGCGCCCGCGCAGATCGAGCGTAAACGGGGCATCGCTCCCGGCCAGCGCCCGCTTGGCGTCGGCGGAGGCGTAGAAGCGGGCGCGCAGCTTGGGGACCGGATCAGCCAGGCCGAGGCGGGCTTCGAGCGCCGCCAGGCGCCGGTCTGCCTCGGACGCGAGCCGCGCCTGGCCGGCGGCCGTGATGCCGCCGCTCTCGAACTGGAGCGACCAGCGGGCGGACTCGCGGTGCACGAAGTCACCGCGCCGCACCAGGCGCGCCAGGCCTCCCCAGCCGGCCAGCACGCCGAAGAGGAGGCTCGACGCCAGCAACACCAGCGCTGCGCCGCGAGCGCTCGGGGCGAACGGCCGGGCGGGGCGCGGCGGGCCTTGCGGGCGCCCCAGCACGGCGGGCAGGCCGGCCAAAAGGGCCAACAGGGGCGGCGCCAGCGTGAACGCCGCGCGCAGCACCGCGGAGGGCGCGTGCACGCGCCGCCACAGCAGCCAGCCGGCTATCAGAACGGGCAGCGCGAGCCAGCCGAGCAGCGCCAGCAGGCGGGCGCGGCGCGGGTCGGCCTCCAGCAGGCTGCGCGCCGCTTGATGGATTCCGATATAAGCAATACCTATAGCGCCCGCTGCGGCCAGGATGCGCCAATCGCGCCCGGCCCAAGCCGCCGGCCACAAGGCGCGCGCCGCCGCATCCAGCGGGCCGGCTCTCCAGAAAGCAAACCAGCACAGCATGCCGAGCAGCAACAGGCCCGACCAGAAAACCACGTACACCAGCAGCAGCCGCAGCCAGCCCTGCGCGCGCCGCGCCCCCACCAGGCCGAGCGACAGGACAGCCGCCGCCGAGAGCGCCCAGCCGCCGTGGTACAGTGCGTAGAGCCCCCGCGAGCCATCGCTCGGGAACCGGGTGAGAATGTGAGGCGCCGCAAGCTGCGCCTGGAAGCCGGCCAGCTCCACCCGCGTGAACAGGGCGAGCAGCGCGCCGGGCAGGCCGGCCAGGAAAAAGGCCGCCTCATAAGCGAGGCAGCACCCGGCCGTGGCAGCGGCGAGCCAGCCGAGAAGGCCCGGAAGCCGGCGCAGAGGCATGGCGTTCACTATTCCAACACCTTAGAACAGATTTCGGGAGGATGGACCACATGATTCGCAGCTTGATTTTGTTGCTGGCGGCGGCAGCGGTTTGCGCCGCGCAAGGCCCCAGGATTTTCATCGTCACCGACATGGAAGGCGTCGGCGGCGTCAATAACGCCGAAGAGCAACTGCTCCCCGGCCAGCGCCGCTACGACGAGTCGCGCCGCATGCTCACCGGCGAGGTAAACGCCGCCGTCGCCGGAGCGTTCGACGCCGGGGCCAGCGAAGTGGTCATCTGGGACGGCCACGACTCCAGCCGCTCCCTCTCCATTGAGACGATCGACGCGCGGGCGAAACTGATTCAGGGCGAACCGACCCCGCCCGATTATTACCTCGGCCCAGAGATGAAGCGGTACGGCGGCATCATGTTCGTGGGCCAGCACCCCATGGCGGGCGCGAAAAACAGCATCCTCGCCCACTCGCAAAGCTTCAGCGTGCAGCAGATCACCATCAACGGCAAGCCGGTCGGCGAGCTGGGGCAAACGGCGGCCATCGCCGGCTACTTCGGCATTCCGGTGATTTTCCTGTCGGGCGATCAGGCCGCCTGCGACGAGATGCTCGACTTGCAGCCGAAGGCCGAGACGGTGGCGGTGAAGCGCCTCGCCGGCCAGAGATCGAGCCTCAGCCTCTCGCACGCCGAAGCCGTGAAGCAGATCCGCGAGCGCGCGCGGCGGGCCGTCCAGCACATCGGCGAGTTCCAGCCGTGGAAGATCGACGGGCCGGTCGAGATGAAGATTGAGTATTATCCGGAGACAGCCGGCGGCCGCTTCGGCCCGGCCACGCAAACCGAGAGCCGCCAGACGGCGCCGCGCACGGTGATTTTCCGCGGCCGCAATGTGCTCGAAACGTTCCAGGCGTGGATGAAGCGGTAAGCGCCGGCGCCGGGGCTCTGGCTCATCCGCCACGCCCGGTGCAACCGGGCCCGCCTTTGACTTTCTCCGCCCTGCCCGCTACCCTTCCCCTTGATGCAGGCTCCTCCGCACGTCCCCGGCGCCCTGTTTCTCCGCAACCTCGTCCGCCAGCGCAGCCTTGTCTTCCAGCTCGTCCGCCGCGACTTCGAGCAGCGCTTTGTGGGCTCCGCCGTCGGCTGGATCTGGGGCATCATCCATCCCCTCGTCCTGCTCGCCGCTTACACTTTCATCTTCACCTACTGCCTCCGCCAGCGCCTCGGCCCCGGCCAGCTCACCGACAACTACCCCATCTTTCTGTTCGCCGGCATGCTCCCCTGGCTGCTGTTTCAGGAAACCGTGCAGCGCTCCGCCTCCGCCCTGGTCGATTACGCCAGCCTCATTAAGAAAAGCGTCTTCCCCGCCGAAATCGTCCCCGTCGCCATTTTTCTCTCGAACCTCCTCAGCCACTTCCTCGCTCTCGCCCTGCTGGTCGCCGCCGTCGCCGTGTGGCTCAACCGCGTCAGCGTCCTGCTCGTGATCCTCCCCCTCTACCTTGTACTAATAGGCTTATTCAGCCTTGGCCTGGCCTGGATCTTCTCGAGCCTCCACGTCTTCCTCCGCGACACCGCCCAGGTCCTCTCCGTCGTGCTGACGTTCTGGTTCTGGCTCACGCCGATCTTCATCACCGAAAACCAGTTCCCCGCCCGCCTCCACTGGCTCGTCATTCTCAACCCGCTCGTCTACGTAGTCCGCGGCTACCGCACCGCCATCCTCTCCACCCGCCTCCCCGCCGCGAGCGACCTCGCCCTGCTCGCCCTGTTCGCCGCCGCCAGCTTCATTCTCGGCGGCCTCTTCTTTCGCCACACCAAGAAAGGCTTCGCCGACGTGCTGTAGCGCCCCGAGAACGCGATGAATGAAGGTTGAATCTTCAAGTCGCGTCCTGCTCCTGGTTGGCGCCCTGGCGATCGCGTCCTACTTCCTGGCCTTCGCCGCCGGCGGCGTGCGAGCGTACTTTACGCTCGACGACGGGCTGAACCTGACCACGCACCACAACTACTGGGAGTATTCACTCTGGGAAACGACCGCCTCCGCCCTGCGCGTGGTGACCAGCGCGTATCGCCCGCTCGGCGGCGTCTTCTATCTCGGGATTTTCCGGCTGGCCGGATTCCACCCATTGCCGTTCCGTGCGGTATGCCTGGGTTTGATGCTGGCAAACCTGTTCGTAGCGTTCCGGCTGGTAGAGCGTCTATCCGGCTCCGAGGAAATCGCCCTTCTGACCGCGTTGCTGCTCGTTTACCACCCGGCGATCACCGACCTTTTCTACAGCACCGGCACCATCTACGATATCCTGTGCTTCTTCTTTTACTGTCTCGCGCTCGTCGCCTACGCCACTTGGCGCGAGCAAGGCCAGCGGCTCGGTGCACGCCATCTGGCAGCGCTCCTGCTGCTCTACGCCTGCTCCCTCGATTCCAAGGAGATGGCTGTCAGCCTGCCACTGGCCCTGCTGGCGCTCGAGCTGGTCTATCATCCACGAGCGGTGAAACTC
>DASQHK010000506.1:0-1860 GCA_035632135.1 Bryobacterales bacterium | reverse complement strand
CCGGGATCGTACTTCGCCTTGATCGCCGCCAGCCGATCGTAATTTCCCCGATAGGTCGCCCGAATCCGGTCTTCGCCTTCTTCCATCATGAAATTCATGTAAGCCCCGCCGGCGCCGAACGGGTGCAGGGCATTGTAATAGCCCCTGGCCCAATCGGTGATCTTCGCGGCGTTGGCCGGATCGGGGTCTACTCCCACAATCACCTCGCTCCAGACGGCATCGCGATAGGCGAACGCGGTGTCGGTTTCGCCCACTCGATTCACTTTTCCATTCACCGGATACAGGTGCATGGTCGACTGCCAGGTCGGCAGCAGCTTCGCGTATTCGAGATGCTTCTCAATTGCCGCGTTGCTGAGTTCCTTGAAGGAATCGGCCTTCCAGTACCATTGCAGACCGGTGGGGTAGATGCCGTCGAACATTCCCTGCAGCATCGGAAACGGCATTGGCACGAAGAATTCGAAAGCCGGCGGACGGTAGCTCCGAATCGGTTCCAAAATCCTGTTCGCCTGCTCCATTGAACCCTGATAGCACCACACAATCGCGCACATCTTGCGCAGGTGCAGCTCCTCGGGGAAGGGAGGCCCCGGCGGCACGGTCATCATGGCGAAGAAGCCATTCATTTCCTCCGGCGCCTGCGTGATGAACTCCCGGTACCACTTCATCACGTCCGCTGCATCTTCCAGATTCCAGAGCATCGGGCCGGCGCAAACGGTATGGACCGGGTGCGCCTCAAACAGGAACGAGGTCACGATGCCGAAGTTTCCGCCTCCGCCGCGGACCGCCCAAAACAAATCCGGATTCTCGTCGGCGCTCGCGACCACGAAGCTGCCGTCTGCCAGCACCATATCAACCGATAGCAGGTTGTCGATCGTCAGACCGTGCTTCCGGGTCAGGTGTCCCATTCCTCCGCCCAAAGTCAGCCCGGCAACCCCAGTGCTCGAGATGATGCCGGATGGAACCGCCAGGCCGAATGCATGTGTCGCATGGTCCACATCGCTCCACTTGCAACCCGCGCCCACCAGCGCCGTGCGCGATGAAGGATCAACCCTGACATAGTTGATCGGCGCCAGATCGATCACCACGCCGTCGTCGCAGACGCCCAGACCGGCCGCATTGTGTCCGCCACCGCGGATCGAAACCGGCAAGGCGTTGGCTTTCACCATCCGCACGGCGGCCATCACATCGGCGACGTCGGTGCATTTGGCGATCAGCCTCGGCCGGCGATCGATCATCGCGTTATAGACTCTCCTCGCTTGCTCGTACCCCGCATCTTCCGGCTCGATCACTGCTCCTCGGAACTGGCCGCGAAATTCGGAAATAGCTTGCTGTAACGACATTCCCGTTCTCCTTTTCGCCGGCGCAAAGCTCATTTTCCGCGCCGGATATGTCTACTTTGCCCGACGCGGCGTTCTAAGAGCGTTCTGTAGAGGAGGCTTCGGCCGTTCCGTCCGCAAGAATCGACAATCGTCGCTCGAACGCCAGCGACCCGCACCGCCGCGCTGCCGCGAGGCCCCGGCGGAAGCTGGCGCGCGCCGCTTCGGGCTTTCCTTCGGCAGCCAGCAGACCCCCCTGCACGCGATGCAGCTCCGCGACCACCCATTCCTCACCGTTCTTGCTCGCAAATGCAAAGCCCGTTGAGAGGCTGGCCAGGGCCTCGCCAACCTGACCCGCGCGCCCGAGTGTCTCCGCCAGCAAAGAAAAGTAATAGGGCAGACGGAGTTCGGCGCCCAGGCGGCGCATCCCCTCCAGCCCCTCGCGAAGTTGCGCCAGGCCGCCGGCCACGCCGCCCTCTGCAGCTTCCGCCCAGCCCGTAAGGACATTCGCCATCGCGAGATAATACGTGAAGCCATGGCGGCTGCA
>DASQHK010000505.1:0-1509 GCA_035632135.1 Bryobacterales bacterium | reverse complement strand
CGGCGAGACCGACGACTACTGCTACAACATAGCTAAGGACCCGGTGCACGTCCACGACCTGCACGCCACCATCCTCAACCAGCTAGGGATTGATCATACCAAGCTGACCTTCAAGTTCCAGGGCCGGCATTTCCGGCTGACCGACGTGTTCGGCAACGTGGTGAAGCCCATCCTGGCCTGAGTTTCTCGCCAAGGCGCCAAGGGCCGCAAAGGGCCGAAAAAAATCCAGCCCGAACTCGCTACAGCGTCTTCAAAAATGCGAGGAGGGCTTGCTTCTCGCGGGCGGAAAGGCGCAGGCCGAAGCCGTGGCCTTTCACCGAGCGGGTCTTGCCGTCGTAACCCTTGAACCCGGTGGGGACGTAATCGGGGCGGAGGCGGGCGGAGTCGAACCAGTCTTCGAGCGTGGCGGCCGCACCGTTGTGCTCGAAGGGGCCGCGATACCAGACTCCCTTCAGCGACGGAACTTTGTAATAGCCGGTGCCCTTGTGGGTCTCAAGCGCGTAACGCGGGTCCGTGCCGAGGCGCGCGTCGAGGACGTTGAAGCGCTGCTCGTCGCGCGCCGGAGGCTCGAAGCCTTCCACGGGAATCAGCTTGTTGTTGGTGTAAAGCGGCGGCGTGTGGCAGGCGGCGCAGCCCTCGCGCTCGAAGATCTTCTTGCCGCGCGCGGCGGCGGCGTCGAAGCGGTTCGGGTTCGGCGGCGGCTGGAGCGAATAGAGGTAGAGAGCCAGCGCGTAGAGCTGCGCATCGCTGTAACGCTGGCCGCGGGCGGGGTCGAGGGCGCGCGGCGGAGCCTCGCCGTAACGGTCGAAGGCGACCATATCCTGCACGAGCGAGGCATAGCGCATCAGGTCGCCGATGCTGCGATGGCGCACCAGGCCGGTGTGATCGAGATAATGGCGGTCTTGGACGCCGATGAGATCCGGAATCTGCGGCGGCAGAAACATGCTGGTGTTGGTGCGCGCGGTGACGCCGGGCGGGATGGCCTCGCCGGTGGCGATCAACTGCTCGAGCGACATGGTCTGCGCGCGGCGGTTGGGGTCATCCGGCAGCCAAGGCATTTCGAACTCGCGGGCGAAGCCGCGGATGCGCGCCAGCACCTTGACAGGATCGCCGGCGCGGGCGGCGCGGCTGAGCATGTAAGCGCCCTCGCGGTCGCCGGGATTGTTGCCCTGTGCGCCGGGGACCACGGTTCCGTCCGGCATCACGCGCGTGTGGCAAGTGTTGCAGCCCATCGAACCCATCTCCACCTCGCCCTTGCGGCGGATCACCCAGCTCGCGAAGGGAACCGTGCCGTCCTTGGCGACGGGCATGCCCATCTTCTGGTAGAAGGAAGGATCGCGCAGATCGGCCGCGCTGAAGAAGACGGGGTGAAGCGAAGTCGGCGCGTTGAAGACGAGCGCGCCGGCCTGGATCCAGTCTTCGCGGGTTGCGAGCTTCGAGGCGTCAAAAACAATTTCGGGCTCGCGCGTGCGCAGCCAGTCCATGTAGCCGGCCGGCTCGCGGCCCGGC
>DASQHK010000504.1:0-4925 GCA_035632135.1 Bryobacterales bacterium | reverse complement strand
CGCTCTGGCATGTTCTGGACCCTCCGCGGCGCCAATGCGATTATCGCGTTGCGTTGCTGCCGTCTCAGCGGCCGCTTGGAGGATTACTGGGAATCGCGCTCACGCACCGCCTAATCATCCACGTTTATGTCGCGCACCCCTTGCAATCCTTGCAATCCTTTTACCCGATCATCCCGCCCCGCTCCTCGCCGGCCCTCTAACCGCCCTGTTCTCCGAGGCCTGCCAATCCCCCCGCCCGGCCTCTGCTAGAATAGGGGTGCCTTATGACTTCCCGACGCAATTTCATCGGCAAAGTTTCCGCCGGCGTCGCCGGCACGCTTGCCACCATGACCCCCGGCGCCCAGATCCTTGGCGCCAACGACCGCCTCCGCCTCGCCATCATCGGCGCCGGAGCGCGCGGCCAGCAAATCATGCGCGAGGCCATCTCCTGTCCCGGCACTGAGTTTGCGGCCGTCGCCGACATCTACACCCGCCGCCACGAAGAGTGCCGCACCTTCGCTCCCAACGCCAGAATGTATTTCGACTACTGCGAGATGCTCCAGGATAAATCCATCGACGCGGTGCTCATCGCCACCCCGCAGCACCTGCACTGCGAGCACTTCGTCGCCTCGCTCGAAGCCGGCAAGCACGTTTATCAGGAAAAGACCATGGCCTTCACGGTGGACCACGCCAAGCGCATGCGCCTGGCTTACCACCGCGCCGGCAAGACCGTGCAGGTCGGCCACCAGGGTTGCAGCTCCGGCATGGTCAAAGACGCCGCCGAAATTCTGGCCACCGGCAAAGTCGGCCGCGTCACCGAACTCCACGCCCACATGTACCGCAACACGCCCCACGGCAAGCCCCAGTGGTCGCGGCCCATTTACCCCGACATGACGCTCCAGAACATCCGCTGGGGCATGTTTCTCGGCGAGGCCCCGCAGCGCGAGTTCGACCCCAACCGCTACATCAACTGGCGCTTCTTTTTCGACTATTCCGGCGGCAATGTCTACGAAAACATGTGCCACCAGATCGCCTTCTGGTACAAGGTGCTCAACCTGAAAGTTCCCCGCGCCGTCACCATGCGCGGCGGTGTGTATTACTGGAAGGATGGCCGCGAGGTCCCCGACACCATGAACGTCATCATGGAGCATCCCGAAGAAATGCTCTTCAACTGGACCAGCGGCTTCGGCAACGCCCACTTGGGCTCCACCGAGGACGTGCTCGGCACCGACGGCACCATCTCCAAGAACCGGCAGGTGCGCTACTCGCCCGAAAAAGTCAACCAGCCGCAGGCCGCCGAAATGGTCCCCAGCCATCCCGGCGAGAGCCACATGCAAAACTTCCTCGATTGCATCCGCACCGGCAAGGAGCCCAACTGCCCGTTCGAGCTCGGCTTCCGCGTCTCGATCGCCTGCCGCATGGCTGTCGACAGCTACCTGCAAGCGCGCACGCTGCACTGGGACGACCAGCGGGAAGCGATCGTCTAGGGGGCCGGTGCTGCTCCGGCACCTATTCCTGTTTCTTTCCAACCGGCGGCGGCTGCGGCGATTCCTGGAGCACTCGCCGGCCGCGCTGCGGCTCACCTCGCGCTTCATCGCCGGACGCCAGATCGACGACGCCGTTCGCGTCACCAGACAGCTCAACCTCTCCGGCTTCTCCACCACGCTCGACTACCTGGGCGAGAGCGTCACCACGCTCGAGGAGGCTGCCGCCGCTCGCGACGTTTACCTCCAGATGCTCGAGCAGATCCATTTTCACGGCCTGCACGCCAATGTTTCACTCAAGCTGACCCAGCTCGGCATCGGCGTTTCTGAAGCAGCCTGCCGCTCGAACGTGGCCGCGGTGGCCGAGCGTGCCGCCGCGCTTCAAAACTTCGTCCGCGTGGACATGGAGTCGAGCGCGTACACCGGCCGCACCCTCGCCTTGATCGCCGATCTGCATGGGCAATACCCAAACATCGGCGCGGTTGTGCAATCGTATCTCCACCGCTCCGAGCGGGACCTCGAGGACCTGATTCGCCGCAAGATTCGCGTGCGCCTGGTGAAGGGCGCTTACGACGAGCCGCCCTCGGTGGCGTTTCAAAAGAAGTCCGAAGTTGACGCCGGCTTCGACAAGCTGGCGCGGCTGCTCCTGCTCACCGGCAATTACCCCGCCCTCGCCACCCACGATGAGGCGCTGCTCGCCTCGCTCATCTCGTTTGCCGAAGAGCACCACATCGCCAAAGACGCCTACGAGATTCAGATGCTCTACGGCATCCGCCGCGACCTGCAAGCCCGCTTCGTCACCCAGGGCCACAAATTCCGCGTCTACGTCCCCTTCGGCGGCGCTTGGTATCCCTACTTCATGCGCCGCCTCGCCGAGCGGCCCGCCAACGTCTGGTTCGTCGCCCGCCACCTGTTCCGGCGCTGAGCGGACGCTGTGCTAACATCGAAGCAGGTTCCGCCATGCCCGCCACCACCGTGGAACAGCTTGCTCCGCCCGCGCGCACGATTATCCCGATCGTCGAGCGCCGCCTGCGCGAAATCTATGGCGATCGCATGAAGGGCCTCTACCTGTACGGCTCCTACGCCCGGGGCGATCAGCGGCCCGGGCTCTCCGACATCGACCTGGCCGTGGTGATCGACCGCTTCGACAGCCACTACCAGGAGATCAAGCGCACGGGAGACATTCGGTTCGACATCTCTCTGGAATATGGCATCATCGTCTCCATTCAGCCGCTCACCGAAGAAGAGGCTGCTGGAGACCTGCGCCGCTTGAGCCGCATCATCCGTCGCGAAGGCGTCCGAATCGCGTGAACCCCAAGGTCTGGTCTCTGCTCGCGCGCGCTCACGAAGACATTCAAGCGGCCGAGGACGTTTTGAAGACGACTCTCCCGGAGCGGGCGGCATCCGCTGCCTACTATGCAATGTTCCACGCCGCAGAGGCGCTGTTGCTGACGATCGGGCTCGAAATGAACTCCCACAGCGCTACACATTCGAACTACGGACTTCACTTCGCAAAAACCCGCAAGCTCGACCCGAAATATCACAGGTACATCCTCGACGCCTTCGATACCAGGCTCTCCACTGACTACGACGTCACGGTGAAGCTGCGCATACCCGAAGTTGAGGAGCAGTTCGCGCACGCCAAAGAGTTCGTCGCCGCCGCCGACGCCTACCTCAACGCCCTCGAGAAATAGCGTGCACGGACTCCTCACCGATCTCTACGAGCTGACCATGGCCGCCGGCTATTTCCAAGCCGGCAAGACCGCCGAGCGCGCCACCTTCGAACTCTCCGCCCGCCGCTTGCCCGCCAATCGCTCCTACATTCTCGCCGCCGGCCTCGAGCAGGCCATCGACTACCTCCGGGATCTCAGCTTCACCGCCCGACAGATCGACTACCTGCGCGCTCTCCCCGGCTTCTCCCGCGCCCCGGCGGCCTTCTTCGAGTACCTCCGCGATTTCCGCTTTACCGGCGACGTCTGGGCCGCCGAGGAAGGCACGCCGCTGTTCGCCGGCGAGCCGCTGCTGCGCGTTTCCGCTCCCATCATCGAGGCGCAGATTCCTGAGACCTATCTGCTCGCGACCCTCACCTTCCAGAGCCTCATCGCCACCAAGGCCTCGCGCATCGTGGCGGCGGCCGAGGGCCGGCCGGTGGTCGAGTTCGGCACGCGCCGCGCCCACACGCCCCAGGCCGGCACGCTCGGCGCACGCGCCGCCTATCTCGCCGGCTGCGTTGGCACTTCCAACGTCGAGGCGGGCCATCGCTTCGGGATCCCCGTCTACGGCACCGCCGCCCATTCCTGGACGATGTCCTACGATTCCGAGCCGGAGGCCTTCGCGCATCTCGAGGCGCTGCTCGGCCCGCTTACCGTTTATCTCGTTGATACCTATGACGTGCCGGCCGGCGTGCAGAATGCCATCGCCGTGGGCCGGCCGTTCTGGGGCATTCGTCTCGATAGCGGCGACTTCCTCACCGACAGCCGCGCCGCCCGCCGCGCCTTCGACCACGCCGGCTATCCCGAGGCCCGCATCATGGCCAGCGGCGATTTGAACGAAGCTCGCATCGCCGAGCTGGTCTCCGCCGGCGCCCCCATCGACTGGTTCGGCGTCGGCACCGAACTTGCCACGTCCTGCGACGCGCCGGCCATGGGCAGCGTCTATAAGCTCGTGGAAATCGAGAGGGAGGGAAGGGTGCGTCCGGCCGCCAAATTCAGCCGTGGCAAGCCGTCGCTGCCGGGAGCGAAGCAAATCTTCCGCTTCCCCGATCACGACGTGCTCGGCCTGGCCGGCGAGTCGCTGCCCGGCGCAACGCCGCTGCTCGAGCCGGTGGTGCGGGCCGGCGCGCGCATCGCTCCCCAACCCGATCTCGCCCCGTTGCGCGAGCGCTCCCGGCAAAAGCTCGCCGCGATCCCCGAAGCCTGCCGCCGCCTCGAAAATCCTTCCGCCTACCCCGTAATCCTCAGCGGCCGGCTCCGCGCCCTCGCCGCCGAAGTGCGAAAATCAGAGTTGAAAGAGGTTGCGGAAGGCTGACCGCTGAGGCTCGCATGATCCTCATCGACGAAGACACCCAAATCGACTTCCTCCTGCCGGCCGGCGCGCTCTACGTCCCCGGTGCCGAGCGGCTGATCCCCACGCTGGCCCGCATCTACGGCCGCTGCCGCGAGAGCGGCATCCCGGTCATCGCCTCCGTCGACGCGCACCACGAAAATGATCTCGAGTTTGCCGGCTGGCCCGCGCACTGCGTCGCCGGCACGCTCGGCCAGCAAAAAATCCCGCAGACCCTGATGAAGGATCGCGTCGTGGTCCCCAACCAGCCCGGCGCCGCGCTGCCGCAACACGCTCCCCAGGTGATCGTCGAAAAACAGACGCTCGACGTTTTCTCCAACCCCCACTTCCAGCGTCTGCTCGATCAGCATCCCAACGAGGAGTGCGCCGTGGTCGGCGTGGCCACCGATTACTGCGTTC
>DASQHK010000503.1:0-4846 GCA_035632135.1 Bryobacterales bacterium | reverse complement strand
GCTTGCGGGCGAGCGAAATCCAGCGCGTGAGGCTTTCGTTGTCGCGGAAAAGCTCGAGCGCCAGATCGTCGGTCGCGGCGATGTCGCGCGGATCGCCCGAGAGCGCCACCCAGCGGAAGGGGCCGCGGCCTTCGCAAAACAGCGGCCGGATGTAGGCGGGAACGAAGCCGGGGAAGCTGTAGGCGTCGGCCACGCCGCGCTCGTGCGCCATGGTTCGGATGTTGTTGCCGTAGTCGAAGGTGATGGCGCCCATTTTCTGCAAATCCAGCATGGCGCGGACGTGGATGGCGATCGAATCGAGCGCCGCCTCGGTGTAGCCGTGCGGGTCGCGGGCGCGGAACTCGGCGGCGCGCTCGACGCTGTAGCCGAGAGGAATGTAGCCGTGGAGCGGGTCGTGGGCGCTGGTCTGATCGGTGAGCAGATCGGGGACGATGCCGCGCCGCACCATTTCCGGCAGCACCTCGGCGCAATTGCCCACCAGTCCGACCGAGAGCGCCTTGCTCTCGTGCACGGCGTTGCGCAGGATGCGGACAGCCTCGTCGAGCCGGGTGACCATGATGTCGCAGTAGCCGGTGCGCTCGCGACGCTTGATGCGCTCGGGATCGGCGTCGATGCCCAGGAAAGCCGCGCCGTTCATGGTGGCGGCGAGCGGCTGCGCGCCGCCCATGCCGCCCATGCCGCCCGAGACGACCAGTTTGCCCGCGAGCGTGCCGCCGAAATGCCGGCGCGCCGCAGCGGCAAAGGTCTCATAAGTACCTTGCAGGATGCCTTGGGTGCCGATGTAGATCCAGCTTCCGGCGGTCATCTGGCCGTACATGGTGAGACCGGCGCGGTCGAGAGCGTTGAAGGTTTCCCAGTTGGACCAGTGGCCGACGAGGTTGGCGTTGGCGATCAGGACGCGCGGCGCCATCTCGTGGGTGCGGAAGACGCCGACCGGCTTGCCGGATTGCACGAGCAGCGTTTCGTCGTTCTCGAGGCGCCGCAGCCGGCCGACGATGGCCTCGAAGGCTTCCCAGTTGCGCGCCGCCTTGCCCGCCCCGCCGTAAACGACCAGGTCCTCGGGGCGCTCGGCAACCTCGGGGTCGAGGTTGTTCATGAGCATGCGCAGGGCGGCTTCCTGGTGCCAGCCCTTGCAGCTCAGCTCGGTTCCCCGCGGCGCGCGGATGGTGTGGGTGGCGAGCATCGAGGCGAGCGCTCCTGCCTCGATTTTAGCACCGGGGATCGGCGGCTCCGGCGGCTTGCGGCGGGCGGGGGCTCCGTCGCGGTTGGGCTTCGCTAGAGTCCCAGCTCGTCACGGACGGCGAGGGCGAGGTCGTCGAGGCGGGAGACGGGCCAGGGGGTGATTTGGCTTGACTGGAGCAGCGCGTGGGTATCCTGGGGGAGATCGTCGGCGACGACGGCGGTCAGCTTGGCCGGCGCTTGCGCGCGGATGCGGTCGTAGACGAAGCAGAGGCGGCCGGCGCCGGCCAGATCGTGGCGCAGCGAGAGAGCATGGAGGTAATGCACGACGCCATTCGGCTTGCAGGCATAGTCGACGTGGAAGGGGAAGCGGGGGCTGACGTAAGAGCCGACGGGGACATCGGACTCCAAGCGCCCGGTGAGATGGTAGAGGTCGAAGGTCTGGCGCATGCGGCCGAGAATCCAGCGGCGGGTTCCGGGCAGCGTTTCCGCCGGGCGGATCTCGGAGCGGCGCGGCGTGACCAGATAGACCCGGGTGAGACGGTCCATCTGCTCGATGGCTTCCTGGGGCGCGCCGCCTCCCTCAAAGAACTTCTCTTCGGAAAGCTGCACGCCGCTTGAGGCGTTCGCGGCCAGCTCCTCGACATACTGGGAAAAAGTCTCGCCGGCCAGGCGGCGGTTCTCGAACTCCTGTTTGAGCGCTGCGAGGAACGGAAGATCCGCCAGGGGGTTGGAGCGCAGGCGGGTGAAATCGGGAGCGAAGGAGGCGTCGAGCAGGCGGCCGGCGTCGTCGTAAAGAAGAACGGCGATGTTGTAGAACTCCTCCGAGAGCCGGTTGGGAGAGTAGCGGAGGAGATGAAAGCGATAGGTCATTGCCTTAGTGTGGCCGCGCTCCAATTGGGGAACGGATCGCGCGGCCCGTCTTTGGCCTTGCGCAGGAGATCGGGCAGCAGGCGGCGGCGGCCGTAAAGCTGCTCGAGCAATTGTTCGAGGGCGGGAATGTCGCCCTCATACCATTCGGGCGGGATGCGCTTGAAGGCGTCGTCGAGCACATCCAGGCTGAAGTCGCGGATCCAGCCGAGCCACGGCTCAAAAGAATCGTAGCCGGTAACCTGCTCGTAGAGCCAGGGGCGGGGGTAGATGCCGACCTGGGGCTGATCGCGAAACTCCCAGCGCTGGGCGGTGAAGGCGAAGCCGTGGTCGATCATGACGGCGACGAAGCCGCGCTGCTCGGCGGGGGCCGGCCGCGCACTCGCGGCGGCAGCGCAGCGCCAGGAGGCCAAGCGGTCGCGGAAGAAAATCGCCTGGCGGCCGTCGGCGTTCGAAACCCATTTGTCGAAGACGACCATGCCTAAGAAACAATCGGCATTGAGGACTTGGCGGAGAAGGGAGTCGGGGAGGTAGTCGTAGACGGGCAGGCGGGAAGGGTCGCCGGGATAGCGGGAGCCGAATTGCAGGCCGGGGGAGCAAGGGATGCGGCGCCCGCCGGACTCGATGTAGAGACCGGAGGCGGAAACCAGCGCCGGACCGACCTCGATGATCTCACCGGGCGGGGTGGGCAGTTGCAGGTGGCGCAGCAGCGTGTGCGCCAGCATCTCGTTGGCAAGCACGCGGCGGTGCTGCGGGTTGTTCTGGAACTTAACGATGTAGTAGTGGCCGTCGGAGGCCAGAAGCAACTGGCCCTGCGCGCCACCGCGCATTCGCGCGAAGTGCTGAACCGCGGTAACCGGCAACAGCCCTATCGTACAATGAGCGAGTGTCGGGTGTCAGGCCGCACGCAGACGCCCGGCGCTGGATGGAGAGAAAACATGGCGGACGCAAATATCCCTTTGTCAGCGAACCTTGGCACGCGGCGCACCGAGGACATCGCCCTCGATCTGATGAAATTTATCGCTTTGACCAGCGGCTGCGGCAAGACCCAGGGCGGGGCCGGTTTTTCCGGCAAGCCCGCCGCGCGCTCCAATGACGAGTATGCCGAGAGCCTGCTGCAGTTGTACGAACGGTGCCGGCAGATCGTGGAGAGGACGATGAAAACAGGAAACCGAGGGGGAGACTGACGACGGCGGGATTGCCGATTGACCGCGGCGCCGGTGAGGCCAATCGTCAATCGAGCAATCATCAATTCCACTTAGCGCTTTCGGCCGCCTTTTTTCTTTCCTTTTTTGGCGGAGGCTTTCCTCTTCGCAGCCTTTTTGGGGGCAGCCTTCTTGCGGGCGGCCCTTTTGACGACTTTGGCCTTCTTGGCCGGCTTGGCGCGCCTGGCTGCTTTCTTGGGCTTAGCTTTCTTGGCGACCGCTTTCTTCCTGGCGACCTTTTTCGGCGCGGCCTTCTTCGGAGCGGCCTTTTTCGGCGCGGGTTTTGAGGCGGCCTTGGGAGCCGCGGCCTTGGCTTGCGCGGGCTTCTTGGCCGGCGCGGGAGGGGGTGGCGGCGCGGCGGCCGCCGGCGCCGGAGGCGGTGGAGGAGGCGCCTTGATTAGGGGAACGGCAGCCCCGGATTCTTCCAGGTCGGCTTCCTCTTCCGCCTCATGCTCGAAGCCAGCTTCCTCGTCGAGCTCGGGGCACTCTTCCACTTCCTCTTCATCATTCAGACCAAAGTTCTCGGGGTCACGAAATGCCATATCCCAGCCTCCTGGCCGGCCAGCGCCGGCAACAGTGGAATGAATTTTCAAAAAGCCCGTTGATGATGATCGGCCTTCGCACAGCTTGGGAACTATAGAATAACGCTTTTTCCAAAGTAGGCAAGGGAGAAGCGGAAAAAAATTGATGGAGCGGCGACGCTGCGTGAAGAAGGGGCGCGGCCCGGGGTCCGGCGGGCGGCGGGGCGAGGTTCTGAACCGCGACAGGGGAAGTACGACGGGTTTGCGAGCACGGAGGCTGGGGCGAGGGAAACGGGGAGCCCCGCGGCTGGGGGAGGCGGCGTGCGGAAGCTACGGCTGGGCCAGGGCGGTGCGGCCGGGCGGCAGGGCCGGCGGCTCGAGCGCCGCGCGGTGCTTGTAGGTGTGGGCGGTCTTAGCGGCGGCCACGGCTCGGGAGCGGGAAGAATGCCCTGCCCCGGCCACGTGAACGCTCAGCACCCGGCCGGATTCGAGCTGGGTCCGCGTGAGCCCATTCCAGCGCTGCAACTGGGCGATGCTCACCCGGTAGCGGCGGGCGATCGAGCCCAGGGAGTCGCCGCTGCGAACGCGGTAGCGGACCAGGTGGGTGCGGGGAGCGGCGGCGCCCGAGCGGGCCGCCGCAGCGTGCTGGACTTCGGGCCGGAAGGGAACCGGGACGGTGAGGCGCTGGCCGGGGGCAACGCCCTCAGCGCCGAGATGATTCGCCTGCGCGATGTCGGCGGCCTTGACCCGGAAGCGAGCGGCGATCTGAGTCAGGCTGTCGCCGTTGCGAACCTCGTACCGGCGCCAGCTCTGGCGGCGGGCCTCGGGGATCTGGGCGATCTCCTGCTCGAATTGCTCCGCGGTGTCCGTGGGAATGCGCAGCGCGTAGGGGCCGTCCGGGGTGGCCTGACCCAAGAGGGCGGGGTTGAGTTCCTTGATGCGGGCGGGCGTTGCGCCGGTCACATCGGCAATCAGGTTCAGGCTGATGCGCTGATGGGTTTGGACCGTGTCGTAATCGATGGGCTGCTCGGGGACGATGCCATCGAGGCGAAAGGCTTCGGCGTTCTTGTC
>DASQHK010000502.1:0-8123 GCA_035632135.1 Bryobacterales bacterium | reverse complement strand
GCCGCGCAGCATCCGCTCGGGCTGCACGCCGTGCGCGGCATGCAGCGCTACATGGACTTCATGTGCAATGGCTGGACCGGAGGGCTGCACGATTTCTGGGAAGAAGGCTTTTTGCAGGTCAAGCCGATGTACGCCAAGCTGATCAACGCCAAGCGGAGCGAGATCGCTCTCACCGGCAGCACCACGATCGGCGAAAACACGCTGCTGAACGGAATGGATTTTGGCGGAGGCAACGTCGTCACCAACGATCTGCACTATACGGAATCCCTCTCCGACTACCTGACGCGGCAGAAGCTTGGCCTCGACGTTCGCATCGTCAAGAATCGCGACTGGGACATCGACCTCGGCGACATGGAGCGCGCCGTGGACGGCAAGACGAAGCTGATCGCCGTTTCGCTGGTCTCCTCGGTGAACGGCCATCTCGAGAATGCCAAGGCTCTCAGTGATCTCGCTCACGCGCACGGCGCTTATCTTTACACCGATATCATCCAGGGCTGCGGCGCCATCCCAATTGACGTGAGAGCGATGGGCATCGATATGGCCTCCTGCGCCATGTACAAATGGCTGATGGGAGAGCACGGCTTCGGGTTTCTCTACGTGCGCGAAGAACTTATCGGTCCGGTGGTGAAAGGGACGCTGCACGAGGGGCATCCCGATTTCAACTACCGGCCCTGGGCCAAACATCCCAGTCAGGGCGCACCGGATTTCGTGAATCATCCCAGCAAAGGCGTTGGCACGATCGAGTGCGGCACGCCTTCGGTGATCACTTACGCCGCGCAGTACGAATCGTTCCAGTACATCGAGAACCTGGGCATTGCCAACATCCGCAGCCACGTGCGGCCGCTGGTGAACCGGCTGCGGAAGGAGCTTCCGCCGCTGGGGTACACTTGCATCACGCCCGCCGGGACGGAGACGCCCATCATCACTTTCATCTCGCACGACATCGAAGCCACGCGGAACAAGATTCGGGAGGCCAACCGGACCGGCCGCGCCAAAATCTCCATCACCGGACCAAACTCCGCCCTGACCGTCGGCCGCTTCGGGAATCACGTGCGATTCTCCGTCTCGGTCTACAACAACGATCAGGACGTCGATAAGATCCTGGAAGTACTTTCCTAGCGGGTTTTGTAAACGGGTAAATGCTCATCATCGATTGCCACGCTCACATTGTTTCTCCGGACGAGAAGCGGTATCAACCGAAAGATCGCCCGCTGCGCTCGCCGAGCGGCAAGGCTTCGGTGGAGGATTTGCGCCGGGTGAGCCAGGCAAACGGCGTGCGGGCGGTGCGCGCCATTCATACCGTGTCGTTTTACGGCTACGACAATCGCTACCTGTGCGACAGCGCCAAGGCGAACCGAAGCTGGCTGCGAGGGGTTTGCGCGCTCGATCCCGACGATCCGCACAGTCCCGGCTTGCTGCGGCAATTCGCGCGTGAGTACGGCGTGGCTTCTCTGCGGAGCGTGCCGTCGCCGTCGCATAAAACCGGCTTTGACGACGCGGGCGTGCGGGCGTTGTGGAGAGTGTCGGCGGAAGAGGGCCTCACCATCGACATTTTCCTGATGCGGCTCGAGATGGTTCCGAGCGCTACCAAGCTGCTCGCAGAGTTCCCGAACATGACCGTGGGCTTCTGCCATTGCATGGATCTGAAGCCCGGACCTCTGCTCGCGCCCAGCCTGGAGGCGGTGCTCAAATTGTCCCGCTTCCGGAGTTTATATCCGAAGCTCGACTTCATCGGAACGGGCACGCAGCGGAAGTTCCCCTGTGAGGATTTGCACGAGCCTTGCCTGAAGATCATCAACGCGTACGGACCGGAGCGCTGCGTGTGGACGAGCTGCTTCCCGAATGATTTGTGGACGCCGAAGATCACGTACTCGGAGCACCTGCGCATCTTCAGCGAAGTGCTGCCGCTCACAACCGAGGCCCGGCGGCAGATTCTCGGTGAGACGGCCCGGCGTCTGTGGTTGCCCGAATGGAAAGAGTAGAGCGGCGGCGCGTCAGTCGCCCGAGCCGGAGCACGCCATGCTGGCGACCTCGGGACATGCCACGGTGGCGGCGGTCTCGGCAGCGTGTGATTTCGCGGTGAAGGCCACCACCACCAGCGCGAGCAGGTAGGTCGCGCCCCCGAGATAGAGCGTTTCCGCCAGCCCCAGATGAATCGCGAAGAAAATGGCGGCGACGGATCCCAGGACGCTGGAGGCAGAATTCAGCGCCCAGGCCCAGCGAATGGCCGAAGGGTAGCGCTTCTCCAGGCGCTGGAGGCCGCAGGGAAACGGCATCCCCATCACGAAACCGGCGGGGAACAGCAGCGCCGTGGTTAGCGCGCACTTCGCGGCCATGGGCAGGGCGACTTCGGCCCGCAACACAGTGGGCACGACCATCCCGAGGACTCCCACTACCACCGCCACGAGGGCCAGCGCGAAGCTGAGCCGCCGGTCATCCCCGCCAATCACTCCGCGGCTCGAGAAGCTGCCGATGCCGCTCGAGAGCAGCAGCGAAAACACCACCACCGTCAGCGAGTAAGTCGGCTTTCCCAGGAACAGAACAAACTTCTGCACCAGGCTCATCTCGATCATGATGAAACCGATGCCGATGGCGAAGAAATAAGCCAGGTTGAGGAAGACGGAAGCCTCGCGCGGCACGCGCGTTCCCAGCAGCAGCGGCGGCAGCAGCAGGATGATGGCCGTCGCCGCCAGGCTGGTTCCCAGCAGGACCAGCAGCAGCATCACGCCGATATTGGTCTTGATGTCCTTCGTGCCAGGGCCGGCGGTGATGTAGGAGACCAGGTCCCGGGTACGGACGGTATAAAAGAAGAAGGGGCGGTCGTCGGTCACCGGCGAGATGTCGAAGCGATATTCGCGCACGAACCGGCCCGGGTCGGCGGAGCGCAGCAGATCGGTGAAAGGGTTTGGAATTTGCTCGTCGGGCAGGTAAACTGCGGTCATTCCTGAGGCGGCGATGGCTTCGCGGGCGCGGGCGATTTCGCCGGGCGCAAACGGCGTGCGCTTCACGATCACCGTGTCGCGAGCGCCGTAGCCGGTCAAATCCTTGGCGTTTTCCCGGCCGATCACGAAGTGCCGCCACGGCTCCGGCGCGCCCAACCGGCGCAGAGCGTCGAGCCCCAGCGAGACGACGCGCAAGGATTCCCTCGGGGGCTTGAATTCCCAGCGGGTGATCGCCAGCAGTCCGTCATCCTGGAGGTGCTCGAGGTAATCGACGAAGGCGTCGGAGGTGTAGAGATTGTTTTCGGCCAGGGCGAAGGCGCCGGCCGCCGTGGCGGCCCACGTATCGACCAGGGTCATCTGAATGACCTGGTATTTTTCCTGCGAGCGGCGCACGTAACTGCGGCCATCTTCGATCTGAATCCTCACCTCCGGGCGAGAGTAGAGATAGTGGCTGGGGGCGGCGTAACGGCGCTTCATGACTTCATTGACGATGATCGGATTGATTTCGACCCCGGTAATGTTGCGGCTGCCGGAAGCCAGGGCGCGAACCACGTCGAAGCCGCCGCCCGGCCCAATGACCAGGGTTTTGGCCGCGGGGCGGATGACATAAGGAAGCCCCGGGCCATTACGCAGCAGCGCGGCTCGGGCGTCGGCGCCCAGCTCGTCCGGGAAAACGGTTGCGATGCTGGTCTCCGCATCGCCGTCGATCACGATGGCAGGATTGCCGGCGCCGTCATCGGCCTCCACGGCCACGCGCGAAAACGAGTTCCAGCGAGAGAACAGCTCGCGGTCCAGCCGCTGCCCCTTCGCAAAGCGTACATCCACCACCGGGAAGCGCGTGTTAACCGCCACCAGGACGGCTGTAAGCCCGGCCAAGCCCAGCGAAATCCATGCGCGGCGAGGAAGCCTCCCCGCCAGGTACCATAATGCTCCGCCCACGCCGTAAAGAGCGGCGGCAGCTAATACCGTATTGGGACCGCCGGTGATATTCAGCAACGGGACCAGCAGAAGGCAGCCGCCGCTGGCGCCCAGCAAGTCAAAGAAATAGGCCCGATCCACGCGCTCAATCACTTCCGCAATGGCAAGCGAGATCACCGTTCCTGCCACAAAGAATGGTATTGCTGATATAAAGTACAGCAGCACCAAGTTCCGCGCAGTGAGCTGGCCGCTGACCAGCGGATGCAGAGACACCAGCAGCATGAGGGTTGTTGCGAAAACATTCAGGGTGCTCCACCAGCCAAGCCGTCCCCAAATCGCGGAATCGGCGCGCCGCACTCCCAGATAGTAGGAAAAAATGGCGCCGGCCCCCAGGCCGAACAGCGCTATGGAAATGGCCATGAAGGCAAAATGGTAATAGAGCACGACGGAGAAAATGCGTGTGAGAGCCAGCTCGAGTATCAGGGTCGCCATGGTTGTGGCTGCAATGGCCAGATACACGAGGGACCAGGGTCTGGAGGACGAATCGGTCATTTATTTTCTTAGCGGACCGTTGATACACAGCAAGCTGCCGTCCGCTCTCCTGTGTTGAATGATGGTACGGCAGACAACTCCGCTTCAATCAGGGAACTAGCGTAACGTGGCTGGCTAAAGCGCCCTACGAGCCGGGCAGGACGCTTGGTCCCTGCCGGCCACCACCTGCCTTTTGCACACCCCTGGCAGGCTGGATCGGCCTGCGATGGCTCCTGCCGTTAGGAAGCCCTGCCGGGCCGCGCGGCCCGGCAGGGTGGGGAGAGGCAAGTAACAGCGTGGTACGCCGCCCGATCCTGCACAGCATCGGGCGGCGATGTGAGCGCACGCCGCAAGCAAGCGGCGCGCGGATCTAAAGCGCCAAGTCGCGGTTACTTCGCAGCCGCGGCCGAAACCACTGACGCCATCTTGCTGAAGATCGTGCTGATGCTGGTCGAAATCCCCGGCAGCAGAGCGCCCGCCGCGACGGCGATGAAGCCCGCCAGCAGCGCATACTCCACGAGGTCCTGGCCTTTCTTTTCCCGGAGAATGCGGTTCAGTGTCAGGTAAAACTTTGTCATGTTGCTGCTCCTTTTTTGTTTTTTTTGTTCGGGTCGCCAAATGTCTCCCCGAAAACTTGCCCTCCCATAGGAAGACTCAGCGAGAATAAACCATCGCGCCAAGGGCATACAATCCATCTTTAGATGGATATGCATAGGGTTAATAACTTACCTCCCCGGCCCCCAAGCAGCCGGCTTACTAGGGAAACACGCTAGATCTGACCAACGTCCTTGGTGGTAAGTGATCGAGCTGACCACTTGTGATTCCCGCCAGGGGCACGGCGGGCGCGGCAGTGAACGGGCGGCGGTTTGATCTTCGAGGGCGGGCCGTTCTCGCCACGGTTGGGCGCGCTGTGTGGGTGGGTCTGAGTCGCTGGGTGCGCGGAAAAGAGGAAGCCTGATTATATAAGGTTGGATTGGGTGTGACAAGCGCGCCGGCCCGACGCTGGGCAGAATCGGACCGGCGCCTGGAGGGCGCGCTATGAATGCAGGCGCGCCCTTTCGGGTATTAACATCGTTGCTTACGTGGCAGCCGCTTTGGATACCACCGACGCCATCTTGCTGAAGATGGTGCTGATGCTGGTCGAAATTCCGGGGAGCAAAGCGCCCGCGGCGACGGCGATGAAGCCCGCCAGCAACGCGTACTCCACCAGGTCCTGGCCTTTCTTGTCCCGGAGGATTCGATTAAACGCAATGTAAAGTCTGGTCATCCGCTTCTCCTTGTCAGTTTTTGTAGTGTTTCTCGATTCTTTTCCCAGTTGTATCGCCCTCCGTTAGGAAGACTCAGCGAGAATAAACTACCCGCCGAAAGTCATACAAGCTATCTTTTGGGTAGCACGGGCTAGGGCGAAGCACTTAATGCCCTCCGCCCTCGATTGATGTGCGTTTTCGCACGGGCGCAAGCGCAAAGCCTGGTTGGCCCCGACCGCCCCCGCTTCCATGCGCTCCCGCTACAATGGAGGCATTGTGCCCACGCGGGAACAAACTCACGACTTGCTCGCCGCGGTGATCGGCTCGAAGTACGAAGTCTTGCAATGGATCGGGGGCGGAGGCATGGCCGACGTCTTCCTGGCGCGCCATCGCATTCACGGCGGATTGTTTGCGGTCAAGGTTCTGGCCGACCGGCTGGCCAGCGATCCCGCGATCGTGGGGCGCTTCCTGCAGGAAGCCCGCACCGCCGCTTCTCTTTCCGGCCACGCCAATATCGTCTCGATCTTCGACGTGGGCGAAGAGCAGGGCCTGCACTACCTGATCATGCAGTACGTGGAGGGCGAGGATCTCGCGTCGTACCTGCAGCGCGAAGGCCGCCTGGCGCCCCACCAAGCCGCGCAGGTGGTGGCGCAAGTGGCAAAAGCCCTGGTCGGCGCGCACGCCAAGGGCGTGACCCACCGCGATCTGAAGCCGGCCAACATTCGCCTCGACCGTTACGGACGCGTGGTGGTGCTCGATTTCGGCATCGCCAAAGCGCGCGACGTGCCCTCCACTCTCACCGGCACGGGCGAGCGCCTGGGCACTCCCTACTACATGTCGCCCGAGCAGATTCGCGGCGAGGCGTGCGGCCCGCCGAGCGATCTCTACTCGCTGGGCGTCGTTTTTTTCGAGCTGCTCACCGGCCGGAAGCCATTCGATGGGCAGACCTGGCAGGCCATCGAGTACGCCCACCTTTACAACGCGCCCCCGTCGCCGGCCCAAAGCGATCCCTCGATCGGCGCCGAGTATTCGAGCATCGTGCTGCGGCTGCTTGAAAAGGATCCCGGGGCCCGCTATCGGTCCGCCACGGAACTGCTCGAGGATCTGAAAAAGCTCGACCCCGGCGGCTCGACCGCCGCGATCGAGCCGCTCGTGCCGCCCGAGCTTCGGCAATGGTCCGAGGCGGCGCCGCCGTCGGAAGCGCCGACTGTGCGGGCCACGCAGCCGGCCCCGGCCGCTGCGGCTTCTCGCACCACCACGCGGCGGCGCCTGAAAACCCAGATCGCCATCGCCGCGGCCGGCGCTGCCATCCTGGCCATCGCGCTCGTTGTCGCCGTCACGGCCCGGCGGCGCAGCGCACCCCCGGCTTCTGCTGCGGCCCGCTCGCTGCCGGCTGAAGTTGATGCACCTACTGGTAAGATGCTACTGGTGGCGGCCGGCGCCTTCACCTTTGGCAGTAATACTCCGGAGTCGGCCAACCCTCCCCAAATCATTTCTCTGGTGGACTTTTATATCGACCAGACCGAAGTTTCGAACGCAGCCTACAAGCAGTTCTGCGACGCCACCGGCCATGCGCCGCCCGACGCCCCTCCCTGGGAGGCGAGTTACTTTTTGTCGAAGCCGGACTATCCCGTGGTCAACGTCTCTTTGGAGGACGCCCAGGCCTTCGCCGCTTGGGCCGGCAAGCGCATCCCCTCCGAGCGGGAATGGGAAAAGGCGGCCCGTGGCTCCGATGCGCGCACCTACCCCTGGGGCGACTCGCCGCCCTCCGGCCAGGCCGGCCTGGCCAACATGGAGGGCCGCGCCGATGGGTATGAAAACACTGCCCCAGTGAGCGCTTTCGCGGAAGGCCGGAGCCCCTGGGGCGCGTTCAACCTGGCGGGCAACGTGTGGGAATGGACCGCCGATCCCTATCCGGTGACGCCGAAGGAGATCGCCGACATGAACAAGCTGCTCCCATCCGTTGGCCCCGCCTGGCGCGTAATTAAAGGTGGGAACTTCACTAGCCCCGAATTGTGGCTGCGCGCTTACATGCGCCGGGGCTTTCCGGCGGCCGGCCATTCGCCGTACATTGGTTTCAGGTGTGTGAAAGATGCTCCGTGAAACGAGTTGCCTGATTTTCGCCGCCGCGCTGGCGCTCGGCGGTTCGCCGCCGCAGCAATCCATGAGCGCGCGCGACGCATTCTATTCCGCGGCTGGGCTGGTGGCGCCGGCCAAGCCATCTCCTCCGGCAAAGAAAGCGAAGCGAGCCGGCCATCGGACGACCATCACCGCCGAGCAACCCAGCGTTGCCGCTCCCGCCGCCTCGCTCGCCTCTGGCGCGGAGGCTCCCGCGGCGCCACTCGGCCTCCGCTACAGCATCCTCAAGCAGGCCAGCGACGGCCGCGCCGCGGAAGTCGATCCCGACCGCGTTTTTCAATCCGGAGATCGCATCCGCCTGTCGATCGAGGCCAACGACACCGCCCACCTCTACATCGTGCAGCGC
>DASQHK010000501.1:0-4942 GCA_035632135.1 Bryobacterales bacterium | reverse complement strand
TGCGTCTGGGCCGCCAGCGGAGCAAGCGAGGCAACGAGCCCGAGCAGCAGCAGATTCTTCATATGAACAGCGGCAGCGCCACCAGCGTAATGGTGCTGAGGAGTTTGATCAGCACGTGCAGCGAGGGACCGGCGGTGTCCTTGAACGGATCGCCCACCGTATCGCCGACCACGCCGGCCTTATGGGCGTCCGACCCCTTGCCTCCCAATTGCCCGGTCTCAATATACTTTTTCGCGTTATCCCACGCGCCCCCGCCGTTGTTCATCAGCGTGGCCATCAGGATGCCGGCGATGGTCCCCACCATCAGGAAGGCGGCCACCGCCTCGGCCCCGATGGTCGGGTTGTGGTCCCCCATCGATAGGTACTTGAAAGTCATGCCGACGGCCACCGGCATGCATACGACCAGAAGCCCGGGCACAACCATCGCCTTCAGGGCCTCCACCGTCACGATGTCAACCGCGCGGCCGTAGTCTGGCTTGGAGGTGCCGGCCATGATGCCCGGGTTCTCGCGGAACTGTCGCCGCACTTCCTCGATGACGTATTGCGCGGTGCGGCCCACGGCCTTGATGGCGAAAGCGCTGAACAGAAACACCAGCATCGCGCCCAGGAGCGCCCCCACGAACACGGGCACCCGGCCCAGGTCAACCGGAATCTGCCGGTGGGTGATTTCATGGACCGTGTCAATGTAGGCCGAGAACAGCAGGAAGGCGGCCAGGGCGGCGCTGCCGATGGCGTAGCCTTTGGTAAGGGCCTTGGTCGTGTTCCCTACCGAATCGAGCCGGTCGGTTTTGCGGCGGCTGGCCTCCGGCTGCTGCGACATCTCGACGATGCCGCCGGCGTTGTCGGTGATCGGCCCGAAGGTATCCATTGCCAATATGTAGGCAGCGGTGGAGAGCATGCCCATGGTCGCCACGGCCGTGCCATAAAGGCCGGCGGTCGCCGCCCCCGGCACGGCCTGCGTCCCCAGCCAGTACGAGAGCAGGATCGCCGCCGAGATCGCAAGCACCGGCAGGGCCGTGCACTCCATCGCTACCGCCAGGCCGGTGATGATGGTGGTGGCGGGGCCGGTGCGGCACGACTCGGCGATCGAAAGCACCGGGCGGTAGCGATACTCGGTGTAATATTGCGTGATCCAGACGAAGGCGAAGCTGGTCAGAATGCCCACCACGCCCGCCCCGAACAGCCACAGGTTGTCGTTCAGCAGCAGGCGCACCGCCACGTAGAAGCCCGCGATCGCCAGGATGGTGGTGATCAGATAGCCGCGATTGAGGGCCTTCATCGGGTCGTCTTCTTCTTTGGTGCGCACCGCCATGACGCCCACAAAGGAGGCGATCAGGCCGAAGGCGCGGGCCAGCAGCGGGAACAGGATGCCGCCCAGGCCGAAGATCGGGAACATGGCCACGCCCAGGATCATGGCGCCCACGTTCTCCGCCGCCGTCGATTCGAAAAGGTCGGCGCCGCGGCCGGCGCAATCACCGACGTTGTCGCCCACCAGATCGGCGATCACCGCCGGGTTGCGGGGATCATCTTCCGGAATGCCTGCCTCCACTTTGCCCACCAGGTCTGCGCCGACGTCGGCGGCTTTGGTGTAAATGCCGCCGCCAAGCTGGGCGAACAGCGCCACGAAGCTCGCCCCAAAACCGAACCCGACAATGTGATAGGGGATCACCTTGGGATCCTGCAATCCCCCGAACAGCCAGAAGATGCCGCCTACCCCCAGCAGCGACATAGCCACCACCGTCATTCCCGTCACCGCGCCGCCGCGCAGGGCGATCTTCAACCCCTCGTTGAGCGAGCTGCGCACCGCCGACGCTACGCGGATGTTGCTGCGGATCGACACCCACATCCCGCTGAAGCCGGCGATCAGCGAGCAGATGGCTCCGGCCACGAAGGAAAGCGTCACCCGCCGCGCCATCACGCTGTCGCCCTTGCCAAACTGGTAGCCGAGAAAGATCAGCACCGCCAGCACCAGCGCCAGCAGGACGATGGTCTGATACTGCCGGCGCAAAAAGGCTTCCGCACCTTCTTTGATGGCATCGGAGATTTCCCGCATGGCGGGCGTGCCGGCATCCTTGCCCAGCACGTAACGGGAGAACCCCAACGCCGCCAGCAGCGACAGCACGCTGATGCCCAGGATCAGGATCAGGTAGCCGGGGCCAATATCACTAACGATCTCCGCCTGGAGCAGCGCCGCCGGCGGCACAAAAACACACATTCGATTCTCTCCTCAGCCTCACGAAGCATAGGGAATTCTTACTGGATGCAGAATTCCTTTTTATAGCACACACGGGACCAGCCAGGCCAGAGCAGAGTCCCGCGAAAACGCAGATTTGAAGCTGAGCCGCGACCGTAAGGGAGTGGCAGGAATCGCATGAGGACTTCATCACTGCCGGGAAGCCGCTTGTTGGAGGCCGTCCGCAGCGCACCGCGCCGGAACGTCGCAGGATGAATCAGGCGCCATATTGGCTAGACCGACGTCGCGTGACGCCTGGCGGAAGCTTGGCTACAATTAGGGCAGCCGGACCAAAAGCGCCGGCAGTGCCGGGGTGGACGGTTTCTGTCGCTTCACGTCCTTTGAGCTCCGTAAAGGAGAGCGACGTCAGCGGGGCTACCCGGCACTCGGTTGTTAAAGCGGCCGTTCTAGGAAGCGCTAACGAGCTGCGATTGCTGCGACAGCTCGGCCAGCACGACACCGGGCGATTCGGCCACGTCCGGCGCCTCGCGGGACTTTTTCTTGTCCACGTACATCCGCTTGTCGCTGCGGTAGATCAGGTCTTCGACGCTGCGGGCATCCTTCGGGTATAGCGCCAGCCCGATGCTCACGGAAGCGGAGACCTCCGTCCCGTCGGCGAGAGTCACGACATTTCCATCCACGGCCTTTTTCAACGACGCCACCTTGGCCCAGATGTTTTCCTCGCCCATCCCGGGCAGGATAGCCAGAAACTCATCGCCGCCCAGCCGGCCGAGAAAGTCGTAGGCGCGCAGGCAGGTCTTCAGCCGGTCGGCGGTCTGGACCAGCATCCGGTCGCCCGCACCGTGGCCATAGGTATCGTTAATGTGCTTGAAGTGGTTCAGGTCCAGGAACAGAACCGCCAGTGCGGCATCCTCGCGGCGGGCGCGCTCGACCTCCATCTCCAGCCTCTGGAACGTCGCGCGGGCGTTGGGAACGGCGGTGAGCGGGTCGGTGGCGGCCTCGGTCTTGAGCTTTTGGACGTCTTGCGCCGCGGCGATCATGGCCGCCAGCTTCGGCGTAATCAGCCCGAGGAACCACGCCTGCTCCTGATTGAAAGCGTCCGACCGGGACGAGCAAAGAGCGATCGCCCCCAGCACTTTCCCGTCGGCCACGATGGGAGCGGCCAGTGTGGAGCGCACGTTCAGCAGGTACTTGTGCAGTCCGGTGGTCAGCTCGGCGGGAGGCCCGGGCGCCAGAATCGCTTTCTGCGCCGTGGCTGCATTGGCCAGAGTCCCGTGGTCCACCGGCACGGCCAGGCGCGAAATACAGTGCTCGGGGATGCCGCGGCCCTGGATCAGAACGTATTGCCGGTCCTCCACCGCGAATACGCCGCCCTGCTCGTGCGGGATGACCCGTTCGAGCAGCTCCAGCGTCTGTTTCATCGTCTCGTGCACTTCCAGGCTCGAGCCCAGCACCTGCAGAATGTCGTAGAGCAGGACCAGTTGCTCGGGGGTCTCGGCGAGTCTTTCAAAAGTCATGCGGCGCAGGGCCGTCTCGTTGGACTCCGCGTCGGTCAGCCAGGTCTGCTTGACCCTCTGCACGGGCGACTGGTCCAGCAACAGGCGCGCCCGCTCTATCTTCAGCTCGCGCTCCAGATCGGCGGAAAACGTGGGGAGTTCCTGGAGAAACATATCCAGAATTTCCGGATCGAACAGCTTGCCCCGCTGCTCGCGCATCACCTCGACCGCTTTATCCACCGGCAGTGCCGCGCGGTACGGCCGGTCGACGACCAGGGCGTCAAAGCAGTCGACGACGGTCAGCACGCGGGCGAGGCGCGGGATGCCCGGGCCGCAGAGCTGGCGCGGATAGCCGGAGCCGTCCCAGTGCTCGTGATGGCACATGACCACTTCTTCGACCGGGTATGGGAAGTCGACGGCGGTGACGATGTCCGCGCCTATCTGGGTGTGAACGGCGATCTGGCTGAACTCTTCTTCGGTGAGCCGGCCGGGCTTGCCCAGCAGATAATCGGGAACACCCACCTTGCCCACGTCGTGCAGCAAGGCGCCCAGCTCGAGCGTCTTGACTTCCATTTCCGAAAAGCTGAGCTTCTTGGCCAGCAGCACGGCATGCCGCCGGACGCGTTGCAGGTGGCCGGCAGTCGCCCCGTCTTTGGCCTCGATGGCCACTGCCAGCGACTCGATCGTCCGCTGCCGAATGTCGTCCATCCGCTGGAAATGATCCTGCCGGTCGTGCAAGCGGCCGAAGTAATACTTCACGTAACGATAGCCGCCGAAGATCAGCCCCAGGCCGAGCAGGCGGTCGGAAGTCCCCGTGGCGCGCTTGAGGATCTCGGTGATGGCGGCCGCCACCGGCACCAGCAGGTAGAGCGGACCGATCCAGAAAAATTGCTGGCTCCAGATCTTCCACGGCGCGGTCCGGGACTGGAAGCCAATGTAGATCGAGTTGGTGACGCTGCTCGCGCCGTAATAGGCGATGGCCGCCACCCCCAGAGCAAGCAGCGGCTCCACTCCCACTCTGCCGGCCAGGTAAAGATAAACCTTGTGGGTAGCAAGGGTGGAGACGGCGGCGGCTCCGAGGCTGAAGCCCAGATCCATCCACCGTGGCAGCCCCGAGGCGTCGCGCAGTGCTTGATAAATGAGCGAAACGCAGACCACAAAGAGAGCCAGGTCCACCGGCAGCTCCATGATGGCGGCAAAGCGGAAGGCGAAGGAAAGCGAAACGGCGCGGTCCATGCCGGGCAGGCGGATC
>DASQHK010000500.1:0-1919 GCA_035632135.1 Bryobacterales bacterium | reverse complement strand
CTGGGCCAGATCGGCGGGAGCGTAAGCGCGGAGACGGCGGGCGGCTCGATCACGGTGGAGGCGGCGAAGGGGGGAGTGCGCGCGGAGAACGCCAGCGGCAGCATCAAGCTGCTGGATGTTTCCGGGACGCTGCGGGCGGTGACGGCGGCGGGCAACATCCTGGCGCAGATCATGGCGGGTGAGCCGCTGGGCGAATCGCTGCTCGAGACCTCGGCGGGCAACATCACGGTGCTGATTCCGGCAGGGGCGCGGCTGACCGTGCGCGCGAGCGTGGAGGTGGCCGGCAACATGAACCGGATACAGTCGGATTTTCCGGGGCTCGACATCCGCATGGAGGACGGCCGGGGGCCGCGGAGCCTCACGGCAGAAGGGGCCATCAACGGGGGTGGCCCGGTGTTGCGCATTCACAACACCACGGGGAGCATTCAGATCAAGAGGAGGTAGAGCAATGTCCCAAGCACCTTGGATTGTATTAGCGGGAGCACTAGCGGCTGGCGCGGCGGCCGGGGCGCAGGCAACGGCGGCGCCGAGACCGCGGCCAGCGCAGGCAGCCACGCCGCGGGCGCACGTGGCCGACGTGCAGGTCTTGCGGGGTTTGGGCAGCTACCTCGGGGTGGGCGTGGAGGACATTGACAGCGAGCGGGCGAAAGAGCTGAAGCTGAACGAAGCGCGGGGCGTGGAGATCCGGCGGGTCGACCCGGACAGCGCCGCCAGCAAAGCGGGATTGAAGGAGCACGACGTAGTGCTCGAATACAACGGGCAGCGGGTGGAAGGGACCGAAGAGTTCGCGCGGCTGGTGCGGGAGACACCGGCGGGACACACGGCCAGGCTGCTGATCAGCCGCGACGGCAACACCCAGACGATCACGGCGGCCATCGGACGGCGCAAATCGAGCGAGGCGTGGGCGTGGGATTATGGGGCCTTTAACATGCCGCCGATGCCCCCGATGCCGCCCATGCCGCCGATGGCGATTCCGCGGTCGCTGATGATCATCCGCACGTCGCGCATCGGCGTAGAGGCGGAAGCGCTCTCCGGGCAACTGGCTGATTACTTCGGGGTGAAGGAGGGCGTGCTGGTGCGCTCGGTGGAGAAGGAGTCGCCGGCGGAAAAAGCGGGGCTGAAGGCCGGCGACGTGATCACCAGGGTAGACGGCGAGCGGGTGAGCGAAACGCGGGAGCTGACGGAGCAGTTACGCCACAGCCGCGACAAGAAGACCATTCCCTTGCAAGTGGTGCGCAACCGGAAAGAGATCACGCTGACGCTGGAGTTGCCGGAACACGCCGGCGCCGGGCCCCTCGGCGGGCGGATGGTGGGCTTCGAGCAGGAACCGCTCTAGCGCCAAACGAGACTAGCAGGCCCGCAGGAAGTCGAAGTCGCACCCCAAGTGCGCCTGCGTCACATGGTCCAGAAACAGCTTCCCGTAGCCGCGGGTGAAGTGCGGCGCGGGCGGCCGCCACGCCGTCCGGCGACGCGCCAGCTCGTCTTCGGTCACGCACAGGTCGATGCGGCGCGCCTCCACGTCGAGCGCGATCTCATCGCCGGTGCGAACGAGGCCGAGCGGGCCGCCCGCCGCCGCTTCCGGCGCGATGTGCAGCACGACGGTCCCGAAGCTCGTTCCGCTCATGCGCGCGTCGCTGATGCGCACCATGTCATCCACGCCCTTCTGCAGCAGCTTGGCCGGAATCGGGAGGTGGCCCCACTCGGGCATCCCCGGGCCGCCCTTCGGCCCTGCGTTCTGTAGCACCAATACCGTGTTCTCGTCGGCCGGCAGATCCGGATGGGTGCGCGACATAAGAATGGACGGTCTGCGAGTTGGGCTGGAATTGCGCCTTCTCTGAGTATATGCATATACTCAGAAGAGGAGGTGCCTTGTGTCTCAGTCTCTCGCCGACCTGGAGGCCGCACGCGCCAAGCTTTTG
>DASQHK010000499.1:0-9091 GCA_035632135.1 Bryobacterales bacterium | reverse complement strand
ACGCGTACCATTGCAAAAGGTGACTGTGCTCCTTCCCAAGGACCTGGTGCGCAGGGCGGTTCGCGCGAGCGGCGAGGGCTTGACGCCCACCATCCGCCGGGGTCTCGAAGCTGTCGCCGCGACCGAAGCCTGCCAGCGCCTCCGCCGCCGGCGCGGACAGGTCAAGTTCTCCATCAAAGTCGGCGAGCTGAGGCGCGACTCACCTGATCTGCGCCGACACCAATTGCTGGATTGCCTATCTCTCGGGCCTCAGCGGCCGTGACGTCGATCTGCTCGATGAATGTCTGGCTCTCGGCTCCATTGTCATGGCTCCGGTCGTGCTGGCCGAGCTGTTGAGCGATCCGTTACTGTCGGCCCAGGATGAGAACGATCTGCTTGCACAGCCAGCGCTCGAGATCCGTCCCGGCTTCTGGCATCGCGCCGGCAAACTCCGCGCGCACCTGATTGGGCGCCGCCTCCGCCCCAAACTAGCCGATACTTTGATCGCGCAAATCTGCATCGACCACGGCGTGCCGCTGCTGACCCGCGATCGCGACTTTCGCCCTTTCGTCCGCTATGGCGGGTTGAAGCTGCTCTACCCCAGCTCGCTTTCCCTACCCCCGTCTTCAATCAGAGCAGCAGGGCAAGTCCGGCATGCCTGGCGAACGGCCGAAAGTCGCGGTCGCGGGTCAACAGGGGCACGGCATAATCCAGGCAGGACTGGGCGATCAAGGTGTCGGCGAGCTTGGGACGGCAGTGATAGCGTCGCAGCGAGGCACGCAGCCTCCCGGCGCGCTCCCAAAAGCCCGGCGTGACCTCCAGCAGCGGCAGCGAGCGCAACGACGCAGCCGCCTCCCGCGTCATCTCCGGGGCGCTGAACAGTTCCGCCAGTGCGACCGGCGCCATCACCACAGCTTCCTGCTCCAGCCCCTCGGCGAGAAGCTCGGTGTCGTTTCCGGGATCGCCCGCCAGGTAGGCAACCCAGCAGCTCGTGTCCGCGCAGAACAAGTTAGTCGCGTCGCAACTCCCGCACGTCAAGCGACAGGCGCAACCTTCCCCTCATCTGCCGCAGCCGCCGGTAGGCGTGGGAACGCACGACCGCTTCGAGCCCTTCGCGGATCGTCGGCGTCAACCCCGCGCCGGAAGCCCGCGTGGCCCGCCGCACCAGTTCCTTGGGAAGAAGAACGGTCACTTTCTGCAAATCCTGCGTCGGCATAACCTGATTATACGGCATCGCATGCCGTATGGCCGGCACCCGTAATCAGAAGGCGCGCCCGGCGCTTGCCGAGGAGCGGCTTTGGTCGCGCTTAACCCCCTATTTTTCATGCAATTAACGCTTTCCAATCAGCCCCAAAACTGCGCTAAAATGAAGGGTACTTTCTTAGCTCCGGGAGATCCCTTTGGGCGACGCCGAAAAGCCACCGCAACCCCCTGTCCAATTGCCGCTTGGCGGCGGTGGCGACGGGGGTGACAAGAGCCTGCTTCCCATCGACATCGAAGACGAGATGCGCAAGTCGTATCTCGACTACGCGATGAGCGTCATCATCGGCCGCGCGCTGCCGGACATTCGCGACGGATTGAAGCCCGTGCAACGGCGCATCCTCTACGGCATGCACGAGGCGGGCCTGGGACCCACGCGCCCCTACCGCAAGTGCGCCAACACGGTTGGCAACGTGATGGGCAACTACCATCCGCACGGCGACCTGCCTATTTATGATGCCTTGGTGCGCCTGGCGCAGCCGTTCTCCATGCGCTATCCCCTCATCGACGGCCAGGGCAACTTCGGCTCGGTCGATGGCGATCCGCCCGCCGCCATGCGGTACACCGAGGCGCGCCTGGCCCGCATTGCCACCACGCTGCTCGACGACATCGACAAGGAAACCGTCGACTTCCGCCCCAACTACGACGACCGCACCATCGAGCCCGAGTATCTCCCCGCCCTCATCCCCAACCTGCTCATCAACGGCGCGCAGGGCATTGCCGTCGGCATGGCCACCAACATCCCGCCGCACAATCTCGGCGAAATCATCGACGCCGCCATTCTGGTGGTTCAGAACCCCAACCTCACGCTCGAAAAGATCATGGAGAAAGTCCCCGGCCCTGATTTCCCCACCGGCGGCTTTATCCTCGGGCGGCAAGGTATTCTCGATGCCTATAAGACCGGCCGCGGCCACCTCAAGCTGCGCGCCCGCGCCGCCATCGAGCACGTCACCAAGGACCGCGACCAGATCGTGGTCACTGAAATCCCTTACCAGGTCAACAAGGCCAAGCTCCAGGAGTACACCGCGCAGCTCGTCAACGACAAGAAGATCGAGGGCATCGCCGATATCCGCGATGAGAGCGACCGCGAAGGCATGCGCGTCGTCTTCGAGCTGAAGCGGGGCGAGCAGCCCGAGGTCGTGCTCAACAATCTCTACAAGCACACCCAGATGCAGACCGGCTTCGGCATCATCATGCTGGCCATCGTCAACGGCCAGCCGCGGGAGGTCGGGCTGGCCGAAGCGCTGCGCCTGTTCGTCGATCACCGCATCGACATCGTCCGCCGCCGCACCGACTTCCTGCTGCGCAAGGCCCGCGAGCGCGAGCACATCCTGCTCGGCTTCCGCAAGGCCCTGGAGCACCTCGACCAGGTCATCAAGCTCATCCGCGCCTCCAAAACGCCCGCCGAAGCCCGCGCCTCGCTGATGGAGCGCCTGGAGTTCACCGAGAAGCAGGCCCAGGCCATCATCGAGCTTCAGTTGCAGCGTCTGACCGGCCTGGAGCGCCAGAAGATCGTCGACGAGCTGGCCGAAATCCAGAAGAAGATCCAGGAGTATCTCGAGATTCTCGGCTCCGAAAAGATTCTCCGCAGCCTGCTCATCAAGGAGCTGCGCGAGGTGCAGAAGGATTACGCCGACCCGCGCCGCACCGAGATCATCGAAGACACCGGCGAGATCCAGCTTGAGGACCTCATCGCCGACGAAGACGTCGCCATCACCGTCACCCACAACGGCTACCTGAAGCGCACCGCCGTGGATACCTACCGCAAGCAGGCGCGCGGCGGCAAGGGCCGCATCGGCATGGGCACGCGCACCGAGGACTTCGTCGCGAACCTCCTCATCGCCTCCACCCACAGCTACGTGCTCATCTTCACCAACCTCGGCCGCGTCTACTGGCTCAAGGTCTATGAGATCCCCGACGCCGGCACCGCCGGCAAGGGCAAGAACGTGGTCAATCTGGTGAATCTGCAGCAGGGCGAAACGGTCAAGGCGTTCCTGCCGGTGAAGGAGTTCACGCCCGGCCAGTATGTCGTAATGATTACCAAGAACGCCGTCGTCAAAAAGTGCGAGCTGACCGTGTTCGACAACCCCATGGCGCGCGGCATCATCGCCATGTCCATGGAGGAAGGCGACGAGCTGATCGCCGCCCGGCTCACCGACGGGTCACAGCAGATTTTCCTGGGCACCCACAACGGCAAGGCCATCCGCTTCCCCGAGGGCAAGGTGCGGCCCATGGGCCGCCAGGCTTACGGCGTGCGCGGCATGAAGCTCGAAACGGGCGACTTCCTGGTCGGCATGGAGGCTGTCGGCAAGGAGGGCCTCATCCTCACCATCTCTGAGAACGGCTACGGCAAGCGCACCGCGCTCGAGGAGTACCGCATCACCTCCCGCGGCGGCAAGGGTATTATCAATATGAAGACTACCGAGCGCAACGGCAAGGTGGTCGCCATTCTCAACGTGAAGGAATCGAGCGACCTGTTCATCATCACCAAGGACGGCAAGATCCTGCGCTTGGAGTCTTCCGAGATCCGCGAGGCCGGCCGGTCAACGCAAGGGGTTCGCCTGGTGAAGCTTGAAGAGGGCGACCGCGTCGCGGCAGCCTCCGTCATCCCCGAGGAAGAAGCGCCGGACAATGGAACCAACGGCCAGGGAGCATTGATTCAATAGCCGCAGGCGCTGATGCAGTGAGGGAAGCGCGCGGCGCGGCGCGGGAAGCTTCACCAAGCCGCCAAATCATAGGGTCACCAATGCTTCCCCGTACCCGCAGCCGGAGTAGATCTGCGCCTGGATTTGCGTCTGTCCGGCCGCGGCCGTCGCCGGTCCTGGCTCGGGGCGATAGAGAATCTCATAGCGGTTCAGCAGGCTGGAATAGACCTGGCGATAGAGCCGGTGAATCTGGCCGCCGGGCCGCATGGCGAGGAAGATGCCGCCCGTCTCGCGGCACAGGCTTTCGAGCGCGTGGGGCGGCTCGAAGGTCCCCACTTCGATCACGTGCACGGTCGCTTTCGCCTCCAGCGCCGCTCGCAGAACGTGCTCCCCGTCTCGCTGGCCCGCCCGCGGCCCCGCCAGCGCGATCAGATGCCGGCTGCCCCTCGCTCCGCGGGCGGCTTCGGCCAGCCGGTCCAGCGCCTCCGCCACGTCACAGGGGGCGCCCGAACTGCCCCCCGTCTCGCCGAGCGCCTTTCGCAGCGCCGCGCGGTCCGTCAGAAAGCGAATGGCTTCGTTGGGATGCTGCAACACCGCCCAGAAATCCCGGGCGCGCTTTTGCTCCAGGCACCCCAGCACCGCCTCCCGGGCCTGATCCAGATCGCGCTCCTCCAGATCAACGTCCCGGCCAAGAACGAAGCCCGCCACCAGCGCCTCCTGCCCGTGAGGCGCCTCCACCCGATAGTCAGCGACCAGCCGGCCGTTTTCCCAAATCACGAAATTCGTGGCCAGCAGGCTGAGGGGTTCCCACTGCTCGGCCGCGGCCACCGCCAGGCGCAGGCGCCGGCTGTGATCGGCCAGGATTTCAGCGCCGGTGATGCGCGCGTCCAGAAGCCCGCACTCCCGCATATGCGCCGCCGCGCGTTCGATGCGTTCCACAGCGCTCCGGACGCTCGGCCACACAATCTCACGCGGCTCCGGATCGATCTGCCGGAGCGGCGGCAGAAAGCGCGGGTCGCAGGCTTCCCCCATCGCCCAGGCTGCCGAAGACCGGAATCGGGGGTCCCGCAGCCGGGAGGTTTCGAGGAGCAGCGAAACCGCCGCCGGGTCTCCGAGCCGGTAAAGCCCCACCATGGCGTTGGTCGCCACGCGGCGGTGCGAATCGTTCACTGCTTTGCGGAACAGACCCCGGGCCTCGGGCGACTGCACGCCCCAGAGGCTCTCCACCGCATTGGCTCGCGTGCGCGCGTCAGCATCTCGCAAGTGCTGCTCCACCCACTCCGGCTTCTTGATGCTGCGGCCAATGATCAGGACGACTTTGGAGCGAAGGCGCGGGTCGCTTTGTCGCATCAGCGGAGCGAGCAGCGGCACCACCCGCGAGCCGTCGGAAATGACGTCCAGGATGGACAGCACCCGCTCGGCGGCCGCTCCAGTCAGTTCCCGCACCTGGCGGGCCAGCTTTACGTCCAGCAGCGGATCGGACCGGGCGCCGAGCTGGGCCACCGCGATGGCCTCTTCGCGGCTGAAGAAAGAAGGATTCCGCAGCGGCTCGACCAGCAGGTTCCGCGCCGCCAGCAGCCCCACCAGAAACTGCCCGCCGGGCGTCTCCAGCCGGCTCTGGAGCGTCGGCAGACAGGCCGCGGAGAAACGCGGCAGGTCGGTGTCCAGAAGCTCCCGCAGCGCCTTACTCGAGGCCGCCGGATTGTCGAGGCACCCCTCCAGAATCTGCTGCAGACGTTGCTGCACTCCGTTCTTATCGGCATTCTCAAGCCGCTTCTTACGATCAAATACCGGCGCGCGCTAACGCCCCGCCTTCTTCAAGCCGAACTAACCAATGTGAGCGACTCGACTCAACCGATCCGCGTGCTGCTCGCCGAGGACGACCCGACCACCCGCTTTCTGCTCGCTCGCTGGCTCACGCGCGCTATCAAAGCCGAGGTGATCGAAGCTGAAAACGGCCTGCAGGCCCTGGAATTGTTATCCACGAAAGCGGTGGAGCTGGCCGTGCTCGACATCAACATGCCCGTTCTCGACGGCATCGAGCTTCTCTCTCTCCTGCGCAGCAACCCGGCGTTCAAGGATATCGAGGTGTTAATTGCTTCCACGGTGCAGACGGAATCGCGCGTGCGCGAAGCTATCGCCCTGGGCGTTTCCGACTACCTGCTCAAGCCGCTGCAGTATGCCACCGTGGAGGCCCGCTTGGTCCAAGCCATGGAGCGAGTGCTATCCAAGCGCGAGCAGCAGAGCCAGCAGAGGGTCGATACCCTGCCGCGGGTCCTGATCGCGGACCCCGATCCCAACTTCTGCGAGTTTGCCAAGTCGGCGCTGACCAGTCATTACTGCGTGGAGAGCGTCCGCACTTCCGGGGATGCTCTGGTCAAAATGCTGCGCTGGCAGCCCGACCTGACGCTGCTCTCGCCCCAGTTACCCGGCCTCTCGGTGGCCTTCTTGCTCGGCAAGATTCAGAGCCTCTGCAAGGCGCGCCCCATGAATATCTGCCTGCTGGTGGACTCCGACGCCGAGGCCGCCGTTCCGGAGGGTGTTGCCGGCACGGTTGTTCATACCTATGTTCCGGAAACGTTCTGCTCCCGCGTGGCGCAACTGCTCCCGGGAGGCGCGCCGGCCAGCCGCGACGTGCTCTCCTGGGTTGGCGCCCTCGATCCCGAGGTCGTCACCGCCCTGCGGCAAGCCTTTGGCATGATGACCGGCGCGGAGTGCGTCGAAGCTGCAGAGGCGGCGGAGGCGCCTGGTTTCGAGCTGTTCGGCGGCATTGACCTCGAGGCCCAGTCCGGGGAATTCACTTTATCGCTGGCGATCGAGTGCCGGCAGGACCTGGCTGGCGCACTGGTCTCCGGTATGTCGCAGCCCCAGGAAGCAGCCGGCGGCCAGGCGGCCGGCAGCGGGGTCAGCGAGATCCTCAACGCCATTGCCGGAAGAATCAAGAATTCCTGCGCCGAGCGCAGGATTCCCGTGCTGATCGGCTCGCCCCGCCTGAGCAGCTCCCCGCCGGTGCCCGGGCCCAAGCTGGATCACCACTGGAAGCGCCGCTTCCGATGGCAGCAGGGGCAGGATGCCCACGAGTTCGGCATCTCCTTCGCCGCCTTCGTGGGGCGGTCCGCCGCGCCCGAGCCGCTTCCGGCCGCCGAGCCGGCCCCCACTCCGGCGCCTGCGCCATGAGCCTGTCCGCGTCGTCAGCCCGCTTGGGTGAAGCGGATGAAGCGCGTCAGCGTTTCGAGCGCCCGGCCTGAATCAATCGACTCCCGCGCCAGCGCCATTCCCGCCCCCCAATCCGCCGCCAGCCCCGCCGTCTTGAGCGCCGCCGCCGCATTCACCAGCACGATGTCCCGCCGCGGGCCCTTCTCTCCGCCCAGCACGCCGCGCACGATCGATGCATTCTCGATGCGGTCGCTGCCCGCCAGCTTCTCGCGCGCCGCCGGCACGACCCCAAAGTCCTCGGGCCCGAGCGTGTGCTCCCGCATTCGTCCCTGCCCGACCTCGGCCGCCAGCGTCGCGCCCGTCGTCGAGATTTCATCCAGCCCGTCGCTGCCGTGCACCACCAGCCCGCGGCGGATTCCCAGTTTCGCCAGCGCCTCCGCCACCAGTTTCACCAGCCCAGCGTGATACACGCCCACTACCTGCACCTGTGCGCCCGCCGGGTTGGCCAGCGGGCCCAGCAGGTTGAACACCGTCCGCATCTTCAGCGCGGCGCGGATCGGCTGCACGTGCCGCATGGCCGGCTGCAGCGCCGGCGCATACAAGAAGCCGATGCCGACTTCGTCCACGCAGCGGGCGATGCGCGCCGGCTCCAGGGCCAGCCGCGCCCCCAGCTCTTCGAGCACGTCGGCCGATCCGCACGCGCTCGAGATCGACCGGTTGCCGTGCTTCGCCACGCGCGCCCCGGCCCCTGCCACCACGAACGCGCTGGCCGTGGAGATGTTGAACGTCTGCGCGCCATCGCCGCCGGTGCCGCATGTGTCCACCAGCGGCCGCGGATCGTCGCCGCACTCCACGCGCGTAGCGTGGTCGCGCAGGGCCCGCGCAAACCCCACCACTTCGTCCACCGTCTCCCCTTTCATGCGCAGCGCCGTCAGCAGGCCGGCCACCGCTGACTCCGAGGCGCCGCCGCCCAAGATTTCTTCGAGCGCTGCATACGCCTCCGCAGCGCTGAGATTCTCGCGCGCAACCGCTTTGTGCAGGGCCTCCAGAACGGCAGACATGATATAGTCAAAGGTTACCACTCCAGCCGCCGGCGCCTGCTTCCATGGCGCGCAGCGGCCTCCACAAATGAAAATTCACGAATACCAGGCCAAGGAGATTTTGCGCCGCTACCAAGTGCCCGTTCCACGCGGCGAGCCCGCCTTCACCGCCGAGCAGGCTTTTGAAGTAGCGAAGCGCCTCGGCGGCAGCGTCGTTGTCAAAGCGCAGATTCACGCCGGCGGCCGCGGCAAAGGCGGCGGCGTCAAGATCGCCACCAACGCCGAACAAGCCCGCGAGATCGCCTCCGGCATGCTCGGCATGAAGCTCGTCACCCACCAGACCGGCCCGGAGGGCCGCATCGTCGAGCGCCTGCTGATCGAAGAAACGCTGCCCATCGACCGCGAACTCTACCTCGGCGTCGTGCTCGATCGCGCGCTTGGCAAAACGGTCTTCATGGCCTCCAAGGCCGGCGGGGTCGAAATCGAAGAGGTCGCCCGCCAAACCCCTGAGCTGATTCTCAAGGAAGCCATCGAGCCGGGCGCCGGCCTGCTTGGTTTCCAGGCCCGCCGCCTCGCGTTTGAAATGGACATCCCCGCCGCGGCCGTCCCTGCCGCAGCCGCTGCTATGACCGCGCTAGCCGGGGCTTATGAAGCCACCGACGCCTCTTTGGCCGAAATCAACCCCTTCATCCTCACCAAGGACGGCCAAGTCTGCGCCCTCGACGCCAAGATGAACTTCGACGACAACGCCCTCTACCGCCATCCCGAGATTCTCGCGCTGCGCGATCTGAAGGAAGAGGACCCGCTGGAAGTTGAGGCCGGCAAATACAGCCTCAACTACATCAAGCTCGACGGCAGCGTGGGCTGCATGGTCAACGGCGCCGGCCTCGCCATGGCCACCATGGACATCATCAAGTTTGCCGGCGGCAGCCCGGCCAACTTTCTCGACGTGGGCGGCGGCGCCAGCGCCGAGCAGGTGAAGAACGCCTTCCGCATCCTGCTCTCCGACCC